>CAXTDO010000206.1:0-8553 GCA_964242315.1 uncultured Flavihumibacter sp. | reverse complement strand
AAAACCCTCTGCTCCCTCTGTGTTTCCTCCTCTGTGCTCTCCGTGGTTAAAAAACTGTCAGAACAACTTTCAATCTTACCTATACAAATCAGGCCTTCTTCTCCGTCTTCAACCTGCTTGCCGGAGCTTTGCCGGTGGGGGCTTTAAATACATCCTCTTCTATAAACGGCTGGTTTCTTACCCGCTTGCCGGTAGCTTTAAATATAGCGTTGGCTACTGCGCCACCTGTAGGAGGCAGCGCCGGTTCACCCAATCCGGTAGGTTCAATGCCATTGTCAACAAAATAAGGTTCTATTTCAGGGATCTCTTTCATCCGGATCAACCGGTAATTGTTGAAGTTCTTTTGTTCAGCAGCGCCGTCTTTAAAAGAAAGTTTGCCATACATGGCATGACCCATTCCATCTGTAATGCCGCCCCTAACCTGCTGTTTTGCTCCACTAAGATTCACTACCTGTCCGCAATCCACGGCTGCATACACCTTCTTAATTACCGGCTTTCCTTCCTTCATGGCTACCTCGCAAACCTGCGCTATATACGACCTGTGCGCAAAGTAAACGCTGAAGCCCTGCGAAACGCCCTTCTTCGTTCCCCAACCCGATTTTTCCGCTGCCAGTTTTATTACACCGATTGTTCTGTCGATATCATATTTAACAGCGCCTGCCGGTTTGGTTTTGGCTTTCTCTAAAAGTTCCAATCTGAATTTGACAGGATCTTTACCTGCAGCATGAGCCACTTCATCAATAAAAGCCTGCTCGGCAAATGCCAGAAAATTAGTTATGGGAGCACGCCATGCACCGGTAGTAATAGGTGAATTGTGTTCTACTGAATCAATCAGTAAATTATCAACGGCGCCGGAAGGGAAGTTATCCTCACGGCAAGGATTACCCGAATTGATACCGGCACCTCTCAATTTATATCCTATCAAATTATTGGAAGCATCCAAAGCCGCTTCGAACCGGTACCGTACAGCGGGACGGTAGCTTCCTCCTGTCATATCATCTTCGCGCGTCCAGATCAGTTTCACCGGCGCTTTAATAATACTTGATAATTCAGCGGCTTCGGTTACATAATCAAATTTAAGGCGCCGTCCAAACCCGCCACCCAGACGGGTAAGTTGTAAGGTAATTTTATCTTCAGGTATGCCTAATAGTTTTGATGTTGCCTGCCGGGCGCTTCCCGGAGTTTGAGAAGGACCGATCAACTCCACGCCATCAGGACGCACATGAGCAAAGAAGTTCATGGGTTCCATAGGGCTGTGCGATAAAAACGGGCACTGGTAATCGCTCTTGATAATTTTAGCGGCATTTTTAAATGCCGCTTCCACATCGCCTTCCTTCCTTCGTACCGTTGTTTTGCCGCCATCCAGCAGTGACAGGAATATTTTATCGTGATCGGAAGTGCTTTCTATATTTCCGTCTTTTTCATAATCAATTTTCAACACCTTCCGGGCCTTCATTACTTCCCAGGTTGACTTGCCCACTACGGCCACATTGTTTTTAAACGTAACCACATCTACAATACCGGGCATCGCTTTAGCCGCAGCGCTGTCAACAGACTTAATTTTAGTACCGAAAGCCTCAGGACGCTGTATCATGGCAAACAGCATCCCTTCGCGGTAAAAGTCCAGTCCGAACATTCCTTTTCCCGTAACAATATCTTTGTTGGCGATGTTCTTTACTTCTTTGCCGATCAGTTTAAAGTCCTTACGATCTTTCCATTTAATATCGGCAGGTACGGCTATTTTTGCGGCATCATCTGCAAGTGCCCCGTAGCCCAGTTTGTTGCCGGTTTTTGAGTGAATCACAAAACTGTCGCTGGTAGTGCATTCATCTGCAGGAACATTCCATCGTTTAGCTGCTGCCTGAATCAGCATATACCTGGCTGTGGCACCTGCATTTCTTAAAAGCTTCCAGGAGTGTGGCACAGCACCGCTGCCACCGGTAAGCTGCCGGTCGAATCTTTTTGTGTCTAAAACGGCCTGAACAATTTTAATTTTGCTCCAGTCTGCATCCAGTTCTTCTGCAACGATCATGGGAAAAGAAGTGAGGATGTTTTGCCCTAGCTCAGGGTTGGGAGAATATATGGTGATCAAACCATCGGTTGATATGGAGAGATAGCTGTTGAAGTCAAGGCTTCCTTCAAAGGCTGCTGCGTTTGTAACTACGGGTGCTTTTGCTTCGGCGCTGAACCAGCTAAAGCCGAGCATCAATCCACCGCCTGTGACAGCAGTGATCTTTAAGAAATCTCTTCTGCTTTTATTTTTTACGGTCAACATAGTAATTAGATTTTATTGCTGGCTAATTTAACGGCTTCACGAATACGATGATAGGCTCCGCAACGGCAGATGTTGCCGTGCATGGTAGTATCAATCTGGTCGTATGTTGGTTTGGGATGTTGTTTTAACAGCGAAGCTGCTGTCATAATTTGTCCGGCCTGGCAATAGCCGCATTGCGGAACATCTACTTCGTCCCATGCCAGTTGCAACGGATGGTCGCCTTTTTCAGATAAACCTTCAATGGTAGTAATTTTAGAAGATTGAATGCTGGAAACGGGTAGTATACAAGACCTGACAGCTACACCGTTAAGATGAACCGTGCAGGCGCCGCATTGAGCGATACCACAACCGTATTTGGTTCCTACCAAACCAAGGTGATCGCGAAGTACCCATAATAACGGGGTGTCTGATGCAACGTCAGCTTTATATTCTTTGCCGTTAATCTGAAGGTTGAAGATGGCCATAACAATATGATTGTGATTTAGAATAAAATTAAGTAAAAACGGGCATATCGTGTATTTAAGCTTTTTTTTAACCGCAGAGTACACAGAGGAGGAAACGCAGAGGGCGCAGAGAGTCTCTCTGCGTTTCCTCCTCTGTGTACTCTGCGGTTAAAAAAAACACTATAAATTAGCTCATGCAAAAGATACTGAAACTCATTGTGTTACTATCGTACATCCAAACACATGCCCAACCCACCGAAGACCTCAAATGGTGGGATCCTTCAAAAAACAGCTTTCCCGTTATTGAAGGACAGGCCTGGCAAAATGAACTCAAAACTCCCTATGACCGCTTGCCCGCCCGTGCTGAAAAACTGGTAAGAGCTCCCGTCTGGAATCTTTCTCAGAACACCGCAGGTGAATACCTGAGTTTCAAAACCGACGCGAAAAAAATTGTGGTTCGTTACATTGTGGAAGGTGGTATACAGATGCCCCATTTTCCGGCAACGGGAGTAAGCGGTATTGATTTGTATTCAATTACTAAAGACGGCGACTGGACCTGGACAGGTGGCAGGTATTCTTTTAAAGATACGGTTGTGTACCGTTATGATAACCTGGATCCGGATAATTCAGGATATGCCCGGGGCAGGGAATTCCGGCTTTACCTGCCGCTATACAACAAAGTGCGTTGGCTTGAGATAGGACTGCCTTCAAATAATTATATAACACCCTTGCCTGTACGAAAAGAGAAACCCATTGTTATATACGGCACATCCATTGCCCAGGGTGGCTGTGCGTCAAGACCAGGAATGGCATGGACTTCTATACTATCACGAAGGCTCGATCATACGGTGATCAATCTGGGCTTTTCAGGCAATGGAAGGTTAGAGAAGGAAATTATAGATATGCTGGTAGAAATAGACGCGAAAGCTTATGTACTCGACTGCCTTCCGAACCTGACGGATACGGTTGCCTTTCCTTTGACAGAAGTGAAAAGGCGTACCATTGAATCCGTTAAAATTATTAAAAGCAAACGTCCCGATGTACCGGTGATACTTACCGGATATGCTATGCTTGCTAATGATATGAATACCGCAAAAAATAAAACGGTACAAAATATAAATGAAACATTACGCCAGGCATTCGAAGCATTAAAAGCAGCAGGCGTGAACGACATTTTCCTGCAGGAGATAAAGCTTACCATGGATGACACGGTAGACGGCACGCATCCAAACGATCTGGGCATGCAGCATTATGCCGAAGATTATGAAAAAAATCTACGTACAATATTCAATGAACCGGTTGGAATCATCACTACAACAATTCCCCGCATACAATACCGCGATGCAGCCACTTACGACTGGACCACCAGGCATAATGAATTACTGGCAATGAATGCCGATAAAGCTCCTCAGGTGGTTTTCATAGGTAATTCCATAACTCATTACTGGGGTGGCATGCCCAAAGAACCAAAAGGTTGGGGCGCCGATTCCTGGAATCTTATATTGGAGCCTGCCGGCGTGCGGAATTTTGGTTTTGGCTGGGACAGGATAGAGAATGTTTTATGGAGGGTGTACCATGGCGAGCTGGATGGATTTAAAGCTTCTCAGGTAATGCTGATGATCGGGACGAATAATCTTCAATATAATTCCAATGAGGAAATAATTTCCGGACTTGAGTTTCTGATTAAGGCGATCAGGTTACGCCAGCCTGGTGCAAAAATATTACTAATGGGATTGCTTCCACGGCGGGGCCAGGAACCACGTGTAAAGGAATTGAACAAAGAGATCGTGAAACTGGCCGGATCATTAAAAATTGACGGGGCAGAAACAGGCAAATTATTCCTGAATAAGGATGGTACACTCAACGAATCACTCTTTTCCGACGGCCTGCATCCCAATGCAGGAGGTTATAAGTTGCTAGCGGCTTTTTTGAGCAGGATTCTCAGGATTTAAAATAATTTCCAAAATTTTGCGTCGAAATTCTGTAAATAATTTTTAATCCTGAAAATCCTGCTCGGTTAAAAAAATGCGAAAGCAAACTTACCACCTCCCGTGGCATAAAAATTGAAATAAATACCATTCTAAAACATATTTTATGTCAGAAAATAAGAAAACCTACACAGACGCAAAAGACCAGGTTAAGAGTGATGTAAAAAAAGGCGCATCAGATATAAAAAGTGATGTGAAAAGTACGGCTAGCAACATTAAAGATGATACAGAGGATGCACGTGAGGGCCTGAGCGCTGATGCAAAGCATGCGGGCCATGAAGTAAAACATGCAGCCCATAAAATCGGTGACAAAGCGGATGATCTTGTTACAGATGCAAAAGTATCTACTAAGAAAACGCTGAATGATGCTGATGATGCTGCATCAGATGTAAGTGATGATGCGGAACACGCAGGGCATAAGGTAAAACATGCTGCTAACAAAGCAGGTAACAAAGTTGAAGAAGTAGCTGATAAAGTTAAGAATAAGACAAAAGAAGTATGGGAAGACCTGAAGGATAAGGCTGAAGATATTAAAGATGATGTAAAGAAAAAATTGAAGTAAGAGTTGGTTTGATTGCGTTTATTTTAAGAGGGCCCTTCTGGTTTTATGCCGGAAGGGCTTTTTAATTATTTGGGGATAATCGTGAGCAGTATATTCAAAAGATTTTTATTATTAAATCACATGTCAGCCCAACAACGATAATAGCAATTTGAAATAAAAGATATCCCAAAATATAAGCAAGTAACGCTTTTATGTAGCTTGATATTTTCGACTCGTCAAAAAACTGTCCGATTGCCCAGGTCGGATAAATAAACGCAATCACTACAAGGATAATTTTATATATATTTTTGTTTATTAATTTTACAAAAAAAGCTTCAAAGGCTAATAATAGCATTCCCTGTCCCATTACAAAACATAGAAGTATGGTAATCTCAAAAAAGTTGTACTTATATTTTCTGTAAAGCAATTTTACAAACAGCGCGATAAAAACACCCATTATGATGTTTGCATAACCATAGTGGGTTTGCACCCATTCTAAAATAGCCGTTATACTTGATTTCCCGAATGCTAACTTTTCCTTACTATTGCCAATTTCTTCAGCGTGAAAAAAGTGAGCTATTAATGTATAAAGCAATGAAGTTAATATTAGAAACGCAACAGGCTTCATATGCTTATTCCTGTTTTCAACTATAAATTCCCTGATACTTCGTCCTGGTTTAACAAACAGGTCCTTTACAGTGAAGAAGAAACCCTTTTCAAAATGTAGTAAATGCTGAATTTCGTGAGTTATGTAATGACTGTCTATTCTTTTAAGTGATGCCGGTTGTCCACAGTTAGAACAAAAATTTTCGTTTATGAAGTTGTTACAGTTCTTGCAGTTTGTCATTTCTTCTTCGGGTACTTTGGTTGGTCTTTATATAGTAACTACTAACGTTTACCTCAGTGATTTCCTAAACTAAGGATATTACCTTAATGGTGTGTAATTTATTGCAAAATTTAACGCTGAAGATATTAAAGATGGTGTAAAGAAAAAAATGAATAAGAGTTGGTTTTGATCACGTATGTTCTCCCTGCTTATGCCTGAAGGTCTTTCTGATTGGAAGAGATGTTTACCTGTTTATTTGGAGTTCCTATTACATAACTGATGTTGACTTGGTTGCTTTTGGCAATATCAACTATCCAGTTAAATCGCTCGTGTTCTTTTAACGAAGCAATCATTTCTTTTAATTCCTTTGCTGTGTAAGTTCTTAGCACCGAAACAATGCCATCCCATAAGATGACCAATGGTATTATTGGAATCAAATAAGTGAAAATAATACGGTTAATTTTAAATGGCTTAATGAATGGTGTCATAAGCAAAACCGCTATTGGCGACAGAAGCATTTTAAAAATATTTTTGAAGTCTCTTTGCTGCGCTTCAAATATTGCGATTGCCTGATTATTGGTTACAGCATTTTGAAGAATTGCTATGGCGTCTCGTGGCACAAAATGATGTAAGGAATGAAATTGCGTGCGAAATCCCTTCAAGCTTTTTGGAACATCCAATGCATTCACTGATTCCTCAACATACTCGATTACGTCGGGTTGCCTTGATTTTGTTAATTTAAAAGCGTCGATATTAGGATAGTAGTCGGTAAGTTTGATTTTCAATAACGGAATGTCTGACTTTAAGTGACCGGCAATTTTCGCCCATCCGCCACCGCCTCCGGAAGCTATGTCAACAATGGTATTGTTGTTACTGCTTTCAACGCCTTTTTTAATTACTGGAATAATGCCTTTATACAAATCGAAGGTATCTGCTGCAAACCGCAAATAGTCTGTTTGATAATCTCTGAATTTCTTTGGAAACCAGGTCAGGTCTCCAAACTCAAATAAGTGTAATCGTTTCATAGTTGCAAATTGATTATTGTATTTCTGTTCGCCTGTTTGCCAAAACCGAATAGTGTTAAGTTAATTCTAATCTGGAGTGATTGCTATCAGGTATCAGCTTTCAGCTGTCAGGAGGAAATGTATTCCCCATTGGGTTTCCTCCTGACAGCTGAAAGCTGATACCTGATAGCAAAAACGTCGTTTTACACTTAACTTAACAACAATATGCCGGCATAACAGATGCTATGTCGCTGATGACAATGTTTTATTTATCAAGCGCTATTTTATAAATATTGTGCACTTTTTTTATTCAATGGTACGCCAAATTCCTGCTCCGGGCTTCTTTCCAGTCAACGTTTCAAGAAGCATAAAAAGATAGTCGTTCTCGTTTTCTCCGCTGTCTTCTACCATTTTCCTGAACGCTATATTTGAAACCGGGAACAAAGAAATTAAATTTAACTTCCATTGACCAAGTTCTTTATAAAAATGAAAATAAAGCGGGGTTTTCTGTCCGCTTACAATTAACTGGCCTTTTGCGAACTCTTTATCAATTGTTACATCACCGATTGAATTGTTTGCCACACTGTTTTTTCCCACCATTCCCTTTTTGATTGCGTAAACGAATAATCCTTTCCCATCCATCTTCATTACTTCTTCTTTTGTTGCCCGGTGTCGAATTGAAAAAACTGTTATTTTGTCAATCAAAGACAAAGAATTGCCCGTGGCACTATCGGCTTTTTTAACGGTTTCAAGAATGTCTGTATAATACTTAATTGTTTTCGCATCTATGTAACCTAGAGCTTCTTCTCCTTTATCATTAAGGATTGCCGACTTGTAGTTGTTAAAAGCGTCCTTAACTAAGTTTTCTTCAGTCCCCTGTCCAAAGGATGATGCCGTTGATAAAAACAGTAGCGTAAAAATTCTAAAAAGGGTTGTCATTATCTTGGTATTTAAAATGGAGTACACCGTTAGCATAGAAGATATTACCTAAAATACTCAAGAAAAGTGGTATTGTAAAGAGCTGTTAAGGATAATTAATATTTAACAGCAAAACCAAAGATAAAACTGATGGCGGTGCCCCTGCCGGAGTAATAGTACTAACTTATGAAATTATGTAAAGATCGCAATGCATATTGTGTACCTACGGCACACATCAACATCCTGTATGTTTTTCTACCGACATCATGCCGCTAACGCGGCGGGCTTCCAGAAATTTGTTTTAATCCCGCTAGGGCAATGTCAGTTAGTTAAGGAAACTCCTTTAATAATATAAGCATTAAGTGTAAAGTAAGACTGGTGGCTGGCTATCCCGTCCGTTGGAGGGGACGTTATTTCCGAAGGAAATAACGGGGGTGGGTATACGGGGCAGTATGCTAACGGGTGTAATAAATTTGTGCTTGTTTGTGAGCGTTTCGGGTGGCAGTTGCAACCTGCTCACAGTCAAACCCACCCCTGTTTGGCCTTCGGCTCAAACTT
>CAXTDO010000205.1:0-8582 GCA_964242315.1 uncultured Flavihumibacter sp. | reverse complement strand
CCCTTAGGCGATCCTATAGCGATCTCAGTTTCCGGTTATAACCTAAGCTTAAGGCTGGATGAAGCCAAAAATATTTTCGTGAAGGAAATCGTATAGTAAACAACACATTATCAATACAATATGAACGTGGGTTTATATTTTGGTTCATTTAATCCAATTCATACCGGCCATTGCATTATTGCCAATCATATTATCAATAACACTGCTCTTACACAGGTATGGTTTGTGGTGTCTCCGCAAAATCCTTTAAAGTTTGCAGCAAATCTGTTAAATGAATACCACCGTTTACACATGGTACAGGTAGCCATTGAAGGCGAAAACACTTTAAAGGCAAGTGATATTGAATTTCAATTACCGAAACCTTCTTATACCATAGATACACTAACTTATCTTGAAGAAAAATATGCTAACCACAATTTCTCCGTCATAATGGGAAGCGACAGTTTTCAGAATTTACCTAAGTGGAAGAATTACCAACTATTGATGAGCAGATTCGAAATGTACGTTTATCTGCGGCCGGGCTTTGAAGTAAAAAATAAGCAAAGCCAGAACATAAAGATACTCGACGCTCCCTTGCTGCAAATTTCGTCTACCCTTATCCGTGAAAATATCCGCGACAAAAAATCAATCAGGTTTCTGGTACCTGATAAAGTTAAAGAAGAAATAGAGCGGAACAGTTATTATAAATAATTGGTCATAACAATTCCTGCTGTTCCCTTTTTGGTAATGAACGAACAATAAGAGTGTAAGAATCATCAATCATGTCTCTAATAAACCGATTAGAAATGGCAGGGGTTACTGTTACGGTGTTCCAAAGTTTTTTATTCATGTGATAACCAGGCTGAATATAGTCAAACTGTTCCCTTAATTCAATTGCACGGTCGGGATCACACTTCGCATTGAATTTCAGCAACTCCTCGTTCAGTGATAACAATAAAAAGATCTTTCCTTTCACTTTAAATACCAGCGTGTTTTCTCCAAAAGGAAAACCTTCAGTTACTTCCTTTTTCTTAAGGCAATACTCGCGGATAGATTCTGCGTTCATATACTACATTTACTTACAAAGAATATCTTTGAAAAATTATTAATCATAACGAAAATCATTACTAACACGGATGTAATGAATGGCTTCAATTAGTAAAAAGGTGATTACACCTGTAAAATCGACTTAAAAATGAAATTAAAACAATTACAAATGACTTTTAATAGGATCTTATTTTTGATAAGCGGGGATTCAACAACAAGATGACTCATTAGTAGATGCATAAATGATCATTTAAACATCATTCACGGAATTATTGATTTCTTATCACCCAAATTAAGGGAATATTATGGATACCTTTAAACCCCACTAATAAGCCACCACCAGATGATATTGCTCAGACATATTCCGTTTTTAAAAGCAGTGTTCTGGCACAGCCTGACAGCATTTGGAGGCCCCCAGGGTCACTTTGGTATGATGCTAAAGACATTTGTTAACCAACGCAGAGATATCACTGAAGCTGAATTGCTTGACTACAATGCATTTTGTAACCTGCTGCCGGAAGCATCATCTACACAAATTCTAACATTAATCGGGTACAAAAGAGGCGGTGTATGGCTGGCTGTAATTACACTCTTTATTTGGATATTTCCCGCATGCACATTAATGGGTGGGTTGTCTTTTTTAATTGAATATGTAGATCAAAGAATATACAAGAATGATATTTTTAAATTCATTCAACCTATGGCAATAGGCTTCCTGGTATATGCAGCTCTAAGGGCCTTTAAGCTATCTATTACCAATACAATCACTCAGATAATAATGCTTGTAAGTATTGCAGTCTCTTATCTGTTGTTTAAAGCTCCATGGGTTTTTCCCCTGTTGATGTTACTGGGAGGGGTTGTTACAAATCTCAGTAGTAAACGAATTCCACAAATAGAAGAGAAGCCCCGAAAAATTAAATGGGGCAATATATGGCTCTTTGCCATTATATTTATTATCGCAGGTCTTCTGAGCGAAATGGCCCGTAAGCATGATTGGCCCAACAGAAGGCCACTCAATTTATTTGAAAACACCTACCGGTTCGGCAGCCTTGTTTTTGGAGGCGGACAAGTACTGATTCCCCTTATGTATGAACAATTTGTTGTAAGACCGGAAGCAGAAAGAATAGTGCGCATTAATCCTAACGTAGTTAAAATAAACCGGAACGATTTTTATACAGGAGCAGGAATTGTTCGTGCTATTCCAGGACCTGTTTTTTCCATAGCGTCTTTCATGGGTGGAATGGCAATGAAAGACTGGGGTCCGTATATGCAATTAACCGGTTGTGTTATCGGCTCCGTTGCTATTTTTCTGCCCAGTGCACTATTAGTATTGTTTTTCTTTCCAATATGGCACAACATAAAAAAATACGCAACAGTGTACAGGGCGCTGGAAGGAATTAATGCCGTAATTGTAGGGATCATGTTTGCCGCTACCTTCTATATGATGAGAGACATTTCCATAGTTAAAATCAATGCAAACAGTATTTTAAACATTTCCATCATTGCAGGAACCTGGGCCTTCATTTCTTTCACAAAATTTCCTTCTCCTGTAATTGTTTTGATATGTTTGTTTTTAGGATGGATCTTTTAATAAAAGGATAGTTTTTTAAAGTTGAGAAGCCAGGCAAATAAAAAAGCCTCCTGTTTAAGAAAGCTTTTTATTTAAAAGTTAATTATGTGTTATTCTGCTTCTGCAACCACTTCGCGAACTTCGGGAATCATTCTTTTCATCATACCTTCAATGCCTGCCTTCAGCGTAATCATAGAAGAAGGACAGCCGGAGCAAGAGCCCTGTAACATTAAATTTACAACCCCTTCATTATAACTCTTGAACTGAATAGCGCCGCCATCCATTTCTACTGCCGGTTTAACATAATTTTCAAGCAGCTCTTTAATGCGCTTTACCACATCATCATCATCTGCATCAATTACGTTTCCATCACTTTGGAACACGGTAATCTCTTCTTCATTCACCACTTCTTTACCTTCCTCCAGGTACTCTTTCAAAAATTGCCTGATTGCAGGGATCACATCCTGCCAGTCGGTATCCATCGTTTTTGTAAGTGTAACAAAATTACTGGCAATAAAAACACTTTTTATAAAGGGAAATCCAAATAATTCATTTGCTAATGGCGATGGTTTCGCACTTTCCACATCGGGGAAATCAATACTTTTCCCAGGATACAATAATTTATTGGCAACAAACTTCATCGTTTCCGGGTTGGGAGTCATTTCGGTATAAATGCTTATCACCGGATTACCTGTCTTGATCATAATTCAACTTGATTTGTACAAAAATAACAAAATATCACGGCTGCTTGTTATAAAATTTGGAAGATTATATTTACAATTCCTCATTCTTTATACGGCAATGGTTTGCATTTTTACATAACGCATAATTTAAATAATGAGCAGTAAGTATGCAAATGACTGCCGGAATCAAAAACCATAATTGCCAGTTGTGCCAAGTTTGTTTGGCGCAAAGCAATAAAATACCTACTACAAAAATCAGGATCGGTAAAAAACTTTGATGATGTTTATTATACCCATTATACAATGCAAGGCACCCGATCAGGAAAGCTAAAAATATCATACCATTTTCAAACTTCACATTCTCAATAATGTTAATACCAAAGATGGGAAGGCTGGATATTAAAAGAGGTAATACAGCGCAATGAATGGCACAGGCAAGAGAAGACGTGATGCCAAGAGCATCCCAGTTGATTTTCAATTTCATGAAAAGTAAATGTACAACATTTGCAACTTTGTTGCAACTAAACCTGCATATTGTAACTAAAAATTTACAAAACCAACGTTGGTAGTAACTTTATAACATCTTAACGATTTTTATGATGAAAAAGCGGGCGTTTTATATAGTGTTTTTTGTTTTGCTTGTGGCCGTATTCCTTACTGTTTTAACTAAAGTTATTCCTGGATTTAGTGACGTGAAACTTCCGGTACTTAGTTATGTTAAACCGTTCAGTTTTACAGATCAGGAAGGAAAGTGCATTAGTGAAAAAAATACTAACGGGAAGGTTTATGTAGCTGAATACTTTTTTACAACGTGCAAGGGTATTTGTCCTAAAATGAATACCAATATGAAGAAGATCCATACCGTATTCGACAAACAAAAAAACTTTTTGATTATGTCGCACACAGTAGATCCGGATGTGGATAAGGTAGTAAGATTAAAAAGATACGCCGACTCATTAGGAATCAACTCACAAAACTGGCATTTTCTTACCGGGAGAAAGGATAGCTTGTATTATGCAGCTCGTGTGAGCTATCTACTGGATGATCCCCGCAACAACAGCATGGCAATTGAAGAGCAATTCCTTCATACGCAGTTCCTGGCATTGGTAGATAAGAAAGGAAGGGTGAGAAAAATTTACGACGCCCTTAAAAAAAATGAAATTGAGGAATTAACAACAGATATAAACAAACTTTTACAGGAGGAATAACCAATAATAATTCAATGTCGTTGACTAAAGGAGAAAATGCTTAATATTCAACTATCAATTTTCAATTCTCAATGAAGAACTCTTGACAAAATGACAACTGTCTTAATTGAAATTGATAGATGAAAATTGATTATTTAATATTTTCTTCATTTTAGGCCTCTTTGAAGTCAACGACATTCAATAATAATTTATAAATTTCGTTTAAATAACAATCCCGATATTCAACTGTTATTATTAATGATGGAAGAGCAAATCAGCTATATATTAAAGCGTAATCAGCTAAGCGTTACAGGGAGCCGGACTAAAATCCTGGAGTTGTTCCTGTCTGAAAGTGGCGCTTTAGCCCATGGGGATATAGAAAAAAAAGCAGGTGAAAAATTCGACCGTGTTACCGTATACCGTACGCTGCAATCTTTTCTTGACAAGGGTATTATACATAGTATCCCCACCGCCGATAATTCTGTGAGATATGCTTTATGTAAGAATGATTGTACGGAAGGTCATCATCATGATAACCATATTCATTTTGTTTGTAAAGACTGCGACGTTACCATTTGTTTAGATGAAGTACATATTCCTACAGTAAGCCTACCCCGAGGCTTTAAAGCCCAGCAGGTTGAAATGGTGGTTAGCGGAAAATGTAAGGATTGTAATAGAAATAGCAAATAAACTTACACTGCATATCATTTGGATGTAAACGCAGTAAATAGCCGTAAAAATAAAGCCCCGATGTAGACACACCGGGACTTTTGGTTAAGGCTCTGATTAGTAGCTATATTAATAATAGAAAATTTCTTGGTTCACAAATATACTATCTGCATATTATACTTACAAGAAAAGCATTTGTGCTTTTTTGTTTTATTATTTAACCGACAATATCTTTTCCAGCTCTCCCTGAACAAATAACATAAGAGACTCGATATGTTCTGCAGAAAGGTCGAATTTCAGGCCTGCTGCTTCGTAAAGCTCCGGTAGTGTTCTCGTTCCTCCTAATGACAAGGCCCTGGTGTAATTGTCTAAAGCCATTTCTTTATTTTCCTTGAATTGTTTCCACATACCAATTGCACCTAACTGAGCTATTCCGTATTCAATGTAATAAAAAGGCACTTCAAAAAGATGAAGCTGCCGCTGCCAGGAATACCGGCGATATTCCTCCAACCCACTCCAGTCAATGGAAGAAGAACTGAATTCATTTAAAATCTCCATCCATTTGTCACTTCTTTCCTGCAAAGAATGAGTTGGGTTTTCATAGGCCCAATGCTGGAATTTATCTATAATGGCAATCCATGGAAAGATAGTGATCACTCTTTCCAACTGGTGTTCTTTAGCTCTTAAAAGTTCTTCATCTTTAGTAAAAAAGGTATTCCAGTAATCCATGCTGAACAGTTCCATTGCCATGCTTGCAACTTCAGCTATCTCCATTGGGTACTCCTTGAAAGAGCTTAATTCAAGAGGATGGGCTAAAAATGAATGAACTGCATGGCCACCTTCATGAACCATGGTAGTTACGTCGTGCATCTGACCGGCAGCATTCATAAATATAAATGGGGCGCCACTTTCTGCCAATGGACAATTGTATCCGCCGGGAGCCTTGCCTTTCCGGCTTTCAAGATCCAGGTGACCGATTGTTTTCATCTTTTTCAAACAGTCTCCAAAAAACGGCCGTAACTGATAAAAACAGTTAATCGACTTTTCAATCAGTTCCTCGCTATTGCTGAATGGACTTAAAGGAGCAGTTCCCTCGGCTTCAGCTTCTGTATCCCACGGCCTTAAAGTATCGAGTCCTAATTTTTTGCGCTTGTTGTCATAAATAATATCTACCAATGGCAGCACATGCCGCTTCACTGCTTCATGAAATTTGAAACAATCTTCTTTTGAGTAGTCAAACCTTCCCATTTCCGCAAACTTATAATCGCGGTAATTCTCAAATCCTGCATTTAAGGCTACCTGCTGGCGCTTTTGAATGAGCTGGGAATACATTTCGTTAAGGGAATCTTTATCTTTCAATCTTCGCTCCTGTATCTTTCTGTAAACTTCTTCACGTAGTGCCCGGTCGTGACTTTCAAGGAATTTTGCTGCCTGCTGTAATGTATATTCCTGCTCTTTAACTTCAACGGTCATTTTGCCGGATATAACACCATACTGCTGGGCCAAAACACTTAACTCAGACTGAATAGGGATGTTTTGTTCACGGAACAGTTCGATATTCTTTTTTACGGAGCGCAGGTAAGTAAAATATTTCTTTTTATCCAGTTCGAAAGTGAAAGGAGATTCTATCAGTTTTTTATTCAATTTATCGGCGTAGGGCTGAATATGTGGTTGAATTTCCATAACAAAAAACGTGAAAGATTCCTCCAGCGCCTTGTTTTCAGTGTCGCAGGTCATTTTTATTTGTCTCCAGCAGGCATCTTCGCTAATTACGGCTTCCAATTCGCTACTATCTTTCATCCAGACTTCCAGATCTTCCCTTGAATTAATTTCCCTTTCCAGTAATTCTTTTAAATAGGGCTCCAAATTCGTCCAGTCTGTAAGCTTAAAATCATTGGGGATAAAATGTCTTTTAAGTTTTTCAATATCTGCACTGTAATTCATAATAATTCAAATTTCTATTAAGTGACCGATTACGTTTAGCTAGACAGATTCTTTTGATTCATTGGTAACCTCATCTTTTTCAACCTCTTCTACGGATTCATCTTTTGCAGCATCTTCTTCCGGCGCTTCGGATGACTCCGATATTTTAAATGCCACTTTGCCCTTAAGCAATTCATACCATTTAATCATTTTTTTCATATCGCTAACGTACACTCTTTCAAAATCCATATCGGGGTACACCGCTTGAAAATAGCTTTTTACAGCTTTTGAATCCTTTGTGTCAGGAACTTCTTCGGTGCTTTGTTCCATTGTGCTGAACAATTCAACCAGGTTAATATTTTCTTTCATGGTGTACACTTCAATACTTTCCAGATGCGAAAAATTATGTATCCGGCTGGCAACAAATTTAGTGGTGTTATCGTCGAGTGAACGCACGATAGCTCCATCTGTTTTACTACTTAGCAGTTCGTATAAACCGGTCATGCCGGTAATGGCAGCTATTTTACTATATTCCATATTTTAATTAAAATTTAAGGATGTGCAAGATAACCTACAGAATTGGATTGATTTATGGATTGTTGTGTTTTTTGTTGAAAGAGGCGTTTCTGTGAAAATATTTAACAATGGATATAGCATGATGCACATTTCTCTAAAGTTTTTAAGTAATTTTTCAGCTTTTGATTGTAAAGCACTGTTAAAAAGCAACAATAAATTCATATTAATTGTAAACAAGCATTAAAAATTCAAATCAGCAATTATGATAGATTCGATAATCAGGCAAAGAAGAACCATTAAACCTGCGCAAATGAATGGGAAAGTTATTTCCGATGACATGATTACTCATTTGTTGGAACTTGCAGATTGGGCACCTACCCATGGCCGCACTGAACCCTGGCGTTTTATTGTTTATTCAGGTGAGAAAATGGTAGAATTTTGCGAGGACCATGCTCGTTTATATAAAGAAAATACACCTCAGGATAAATTTAAAGAGGCGAGTTATAACAATCTGCTGCATGCTTCTGAGGGGGCCTCTCACTTAATTATTGCTTACATGAAGCGTGGAAGCAACCCTAATATTCCTGAAATTGAAGAAATTGCAGCCGCTTCTGCTGCCATTCAAAACCTGCTTTTAGGAGCAAGCTCTTATGGATTTGCAGGATTCTGGAGTACATCCGGACTGCTTCATAAAGATATATTTAAAGACTATCTGGAATTGCAGGAAGATGATAAAGTGCTGGGATTTTTATACCTTGGTTTTACCGATGATCCGTTGAAAGAAGGAAAACGTGTAATTCCCTTGTCAGAAAAAGTTAAATGGGTTAAATAGTTCATATTCTCCGGCGACACCGCTGGTGTTATCAGGTTATCAGCCGTCAGCTATCAGCTATCAGTAGGAAAGCATGCTATTTTTTGATCTCCTGATAACTGACGGCTGTTAGCAAAACAATACGTAATATCAAATATCAACTCTGAGCAGACTAAACAAGTTCCCTTGAATGAATG
>CAXTDO010000204.1:0-8588 GCA_964242315.1 uncultured Flavihumibacter sp. | reverse complement strand
GCTTAATGCAGAAGAATATGCAAAGTTCGAAGGCGTTAAAGGAAAAAAGAACGGAAAATAATGGTTAATGGTTAGTTGTTAATGGTTAAATATTGACAACTGATTGCGAGGATTAACTATTTGTAAATAATATCATGGTTAATGGTTGATGGTAAGAAAACCTTCAATCATTAACCATATTTTTTTTGTAATATGCGATCTTGAAGTATAATTCTTAGCATTCATAACTGATACCATTCAGCAAAATAGTTGTAGCAGAATTAACCATTTACAATTCACAATTAACCATTAAATAGATGCCACAAATCAGTCATCGCGGCAAAATGATGCCTCCATCCCCTATCAGAAAATTGGTGCCATATGCCGAAGCTGCTAAAAGGAAAGGAACCAAAGTGTATCACCTGAATATCGGCCAGCCCGATATTGAAACGCCTCATCAGGTTCTTGAAGCCGTTAGAAACACCGATTTTAAAGTGCTTGAATACAGCCATAGCGCAGGAAACGAAAGTTATCGCAGAAAGTTGGTAAGTTATTACAATAAGGTAGACATCAATATTGATCATCAGCAGATTATTATCACTACCGGCGGTTCTGAAGCCATCCTTTTTGGATTTATGAGCTGCCTTGATGCAGGCGATGAAATAATTATTCCGGAACCGTTTTATGCTAATTATAATGGCTTTGCCATATCAGCGGATGTTATAGTAAAGTCTGTTACTTCTTCCATTGATAATGGCTTTGCACTTCCGCCTGCAGAAGCTTTTGAAAAAATGATTACGCCCAAAACCAAAGGCATAGTAATCTGCAATCCCAATAATCCCACCGGTTATCTTTATAGCAAACAAGAAATGGAGGTGCTGAAAGAGTTGATTATTAAGCATAACCTGTTTTTGTTTGCCGACGAAGCTTACAGGGAATTTTGTTACGAAGGCGAACATTTCAGTGCCATGAATTTAACCGGGGTTGATGATCATGTGATTTTAATGGATACGATTAGCAAAAGATACAGTGCATGCGGAGCCAGAATAGGGGCGCTTATCACAAAGAATAAGGAAGTACTTGCCGCAGCCATGAAGTTTGCCCAGGCAAGATTAAGTCCACCAACCTTTGGACAAATTGCAGGAGAAGCAGCACTTGACCTGCCTGATAATTATTTTGATACCACCAAAGCCGAATATAAACTTCGTCGCGATACAATTGTAAGCAGATTAAATGCTATACCGGGCGTTTTTTGTCCGGCTCCGGGTGGGGCCTTTTATGCAATGGCAAAACTACCCATTAAAGATGCAGATCATTTCTGCCAATGGTTGCTGGAGGAGTTTTCTTATAATGGCAAAACAGTTATGCTGGCTCCCGCTACCGGATTTTATGGAACGCCCGGACTTGGGAAAAATGAGGTACGCCTGGCTTATGTTTTGAATACAGAAGCAATTAATGGATCAATGGATTGCCTGGAAAAAGCTATTGAGCAATACACCGTATCTTTCCCTATCAATTAATCAGCTACATAAAAGTATCTAAACGCAGTTCCATACACTTATTTATATTAAAATAAATTAAATACAACGTTTTTATAATTGATAATGAAAAAACAACTACTTTTATACCTCATTACAGACAAATATAAAATAGTGAATATGTTAATGAGGTTCTGGGGTAAGATTAATAGCGCATAACTACAATCGTTTTTTCATATGGCAAGCAATCGTTGAGGCCTTCTGTTTCTACAGAGGGCCCTTTTTTAGCACTAAATGAAAATTTCGTCTACAATTTCGCTGCATAAGGCTTGGTTTAAATCATGGTTTTGTCCATTTATTTCTTAAAAGATCCTGAATTAAAAGGTTTTAGCGTTTACACTTCCTGCAATCATAATTGTTTCATCCAACAATTCATCCTCAAAATATTTTCATCCAAATTCTTAAGAGTTGTATACATTCACTCAATAAACTAAAGGCTCACGGGATGAATTATGAAACGTTACTCAGGGCAAAATCGCATACTTGTAGCAGTTGATTGCATCATATTCGGATTTGATGGTGAAGAATTAAAATTACTACTAATAAAAAGAGGATTTGAACCTGGAAAAGGCAGATGGAGCCTGATGGGCGGATTTGTAAAAGAAGAAGAAAATTTTGAAAGTGCAGCTTACAGGATTTTAAATGAACTGACCGGCCTTAATGGAATGTACCTGGAGCAATTGTTCGCCTTCGGCGATCCTTTAAGAGATCCCCAGGAAAGAACTGTTTCAATTGCTTATTTTACATTGATAGACATCCATCAATATGAAAAGCAAATAAATGATAGCTACCATGCCGAATGGTACCCGCTTAAAAAAATCCCCTCCCTTATTTTTGACCATCAGCAGATTATTGAATTAGCTAAAGAAAAACTTCGCTATAAAGCTGCCTTTCATCCTATATTGCTGGAACTGCTGCCAGAAAAATTTACCCTGCCCCAACTCCAGATATTGTACGAAGAAATATACGATACCGCCTTTGATAAAAGAAATTTTATCCGGAAAGTACTCGCTTCAGGATTATTAATCAAACAAAAAGATAAGGATAAAGAAAGATCCAAGAGAGGCGCTTTCTACTATAAACTTGACAAAAGAAAATACAAAACCGCATTTTATTCCTTCTTAAACTTCATTCCCATCCTGAAAATCTAACCTGATAAAAAATTATTGTCTGAATAAAATAATAAGTGTTATTTTGACACGAATTGCTATATGAAACAAGAAAATTATGTAATTGGCGTGGATTACGGTTCCGACTCCGTAAGGGCTGTAATTGCTGATGCAGCTAACGGACACGAAATAGCTTCTTCCGTTTTCAATTACCCGCGATGGAAAGACAACTTATTTTGCGACGCCTCCGTTAACCAGTTCAGGCAGCATCCCCTTGATTATGTGGATGGGCTTGAACAAACGATAAAAAAATGTTTGATACAAGCCGGTCCCACCGTTGCAGCAAACATCAGGGCTATCTCCATAGATACTACCGGGTCTACTCCCGTTGCCGTAGATGAAACCGGAACGCCGCTGGCTTTGTTACCCGGGTTTGAAAACAACCCCAACGCTATGTTCGTGCTGTGGAAAGATCATACCTCGGTTAAGGAAGCAGCACAGATAAATGAACATGCAAAAACATTTGATACCAACTACCTGCAGTTCGTTGGCGGGATATACTCTTCCGAATGGTTCTGGGCTAAGCTGCTGCATATTTTAAGAGAAGATGACAAGGTGCAGAAAGCCTGCTATTCCTGGGTAGAACACTGCGACTGGATTCCGTTCCTGCTTACGGGCGGTAAACATATCGCTGACATGAAACGGGGCATCTGCGCTGCCGGTCATAAGTCACTATGGGCCGAATCATTCGGCGGACTGCCACCTGATCATTTTTTCAGTTCACTTGATCCCTTATTACAAGGGTTTACCTCACGACTTTTTAATAAAACTTTTACCGCTGCGGAAAGTGCCGGTTATCTAGGCAGGGAATGGTCTGAACGCCTGGGACTGTCAACCGAAGTAGTTATCGGCATCGGCGCATTCGATGCTCACATGGGTGCAGTTGGCGGACAAATAGAACCTTATCATCTTAGCAAGGTAATGGGAACGTCTACCTGTGATATGCTTGTAGCGCCAACTGCGGATATACAGGGCAAATTAGTAAAAGGCATTTGCGGCCAGGTGAACGGCTCCATTATTCCGGGAATGACAGGACTGGAAGCCGGTCAGTCGGCTTTTGGCGATGCCTATGCCTGGTTTAGAAATGTGCTCTCATGGCCACTACAAACCCTGCTTTCAAAATCTTCCCTGATCAGTCCTGAACTGATAAGGGCTTTAATTGAAGAATCTGCAGATAACATTATTCCGGAACTCAGTAAACAGGCCGCCCAGATAGCTCCTGAAGACAATACAGAACTTGCTATTGACTGGTTCAACGGAAGGCGAACACCCGATGCCAACCAGGAACTTAAAGGAGCAATAAGCGGACTGGGATTAGGAAGCGACGCACCAAAAATATTCAGGGCAGTTGTTGAAGCCACCTGTTTTGGCGCTAAAAAAATTGTGGACCGCTTCAATGACGAAGGGGTTACCGTTAAAGGGTTGATCGGCCTTGGCGGTGTTGCCAAAAAGTCTCCTTTTATTATGCAGGTTATGGCTGATGTGATGAATATGCCAATACGCATTCACAAGTCGGAGCAAACCTGCGCAATGGGTGCAGCTATGTTTGCGGCAACTGCTGCGGGCTTGTATCCGAAAGTAGAGGATGCCATGAACGCTATGGGACAGGGATTTGATGCCGAGTATCACCCCGTTGGCGAAAGCGCGGAAGTGTATGCAAAAAAATACCAGCGCTATAATGAGTTAGGAAGCTGTCTTGAAAAAATGCAGTCGTAAACGCCGGGGTAATCATTTTATATCAATCAATATCACTATGGGTAACTATTCAGAAATACAGCAGGTAGCTTACGAAGCTAATATGCAGCTACCAAAACTGGGACTGGTAATGTTTACATTCGGCAATGTAAGCGCTGCCGACAGATCGATGGGTATGTTTGCAATAAAACCCAGCGGCGTTCCTTACGAAGATTTGTCACCCGAAAAAATGGTAATCGTTGATTTTGAAGGCAAAACCGTAGCCGGAACGCTGAGGCCTTCGTCGGATACCAAAACCCATGCAGTGTTGTATAAGCACTGGGAAAAAATAAATGGTATTGTGCATACGCATTCTACCTATGCAACCGCATGGGCGCAATCGCAAAGAGACATCCCTATTTATGGAACCACACATGCCGACCATAATACTGTAAATATACCCTGTGCACCTCCGATGCATGATGGCATGATCAAAGGTGACTATGAATATGAAACCGGTTTTCAAATCATGAATTTCATGAATGAAAATGGAATGAGCTACGAAGAAGTGGAAATGATTTTGGTAGCCAACCATGCACCGTTTACCTGGGGAAAAACCGCTGATAAAGCCGTATACAACAGTTCCGTATTAGAAGCGATAGCCAGGATGGCTTACCTCACCGAACAGATACGGTCAGATGCACCACGCTTAAAAGACTCGCTGATACAAAAGCATTATGAACGCAAGCATGGCCCGGATTCTTACTACGGGCAGTAGTTAATGATTAATTATTAATGATTAATGATTAACGGTTAGTTGTTAATCATCAGTTCTAATTAATTATTGTCAATTAACAACTAACCATTAACCATTAACAACTAACCGTTAATAACTAATCATTAATCATTAAAAAATATGGATCTCAAAAATTTCGAAGTATGGTTCGTAACCGGTAGTCAGCATTTGTATGGAGAAGAAACGTTGAAACAGGTTGCTGAGCATTCTCAAATTATAGCGTCTTATTTAAGCGGGGCGTCACAGATTCCGGTAAACGTAGTTTTCAAACCGGTTGTAAAAACGACCGAAGAGATCTATGCTATCTGCCAGGAAGCAACCGTTGCAAAAAACTGCATAGGCATCATTGCCTGGATGCATACATTTTCTCCCGCAAAAATGTGGATCGGCGGATTGAAAATTTTGACCAAACCCCTGCTGCACCTGCATACGCAATTTAACAGTGATATACCCTGGGCCGATATAGATATGAACTTCATGAACCTGAACCAAAGCGCACATGGAGACAGGGAGTTTGGTTTTATGATGACAAGGATGCGTATAAACCGTAAAGTAGTAGTAGGGCATTGGAAAGATGAGCAGGCATTGTCGCAGATAGGCGCATGGTCAAGAGCAGCAGCAGGATGGAACGACTGGCAGGGGGCTAAATTTGTTCGCTTTGGTGATAACATGCGTTTTGTAGCGGTAACCGATGGCGATAAAGTGGAAGCTGAAATGAAGTTTGGCTTTTCGGTTAATACACATGGTATCGGAGATCTTGTAAAAGTAATCAACGAGGTAAGTGAGGCAGACATCAATGTATTGATACAGGAATATGAAGATCGCTATAAGCTGGCAGACAGTTTAAGAAAAGGCGCCGATGGGCGTCAGTCACTGGTAGAAGCGGCAAAAATTGAAATAGGCCTGCGCACGTTCCTGGAACAGGGAAACTTTAAAGGCTTCTCCGATACTTTTGAAGCCCTGCATGGAATGGTGCAACTACCCGGCATTGCCGCACAACGTTTGATGAACCAGGGCTATGGCTTTGCCGGCGAAGGCGACTGGAAAACCGTGGCATTGGTACGGGCTATGAAAGTTATGGGCAGCGGACTGCCCGGCGGCAACGCTTTTATGGAAGATTACACTTATCATTTCGATCCTCAAAATTCAATGGTGTTGGGTTCGCACATGCTTGAAGTGGACGAATCTATAGCAGATGGTGAAATATCCTGCGAAGTACATCCATTGGGTATTGGTGGTAAAGCAGATCCGGTTCGTTTGGTATTCAACGCTGTCCCCGGTCCTGCGCTGAATGCTTCTCTTGTTGATATGGGCAATCGCTTTCGGTTAATAGTAAACGAAGTTGAAGCGGTAGCAGCAGAAAATGACTTACCAAAACTACCGGTAGCAAGAGTTTTATGGAAACCTTATCCTGATATGAAAACCGGCTGTGCCGCCTGGATTTATGCCGGAGGCGCTCATCACACCGGTTATAGCCAGAACCTGACTTCCGAACACATGGAAGATTTTGCGTCGTTTGCAGGCATCGAATATGTTTTGATCGGCAAAGAAACGAACCTCTATCAATTGAAAAATGAATTACGATGGAGCGAGGTATATTACCAGATAAATAAATCTTGAAAATAATCAGCCAAAGAGTAACTTCCAACAATATATCGCTCATTTTTAATCAACAACTGTCATATGCAAACTGGCTTAACGTCCCGAGACATTGCTGTTTTTATTATCTACTTTATAATCGTATCGGTGTACGGATACACCGTGTATCATAAACGTAAAAAGGATGAACATGATGCCAAGGCATATTTTCTTGCAGAAGGAAACCTTACCTGGTGGGCTATCGGCGCCTCTTTAATAGCATCCAACATATCAGCAGAACAGTTTATAGGAATGAGTGGTGAAGGGTTTTTCCTTGGCATTGCTGTAGCTGCTTACGAGTGGCTGGCTGCCGTTGCGCTTATCATTGTAGCTGTTTGGTTCATACCCGTATATCTGAAGAACCATATCTATACGATGCCTCAGTTCTTAAAAACGAGGTATAACGAATCCGTAGCCCTGATCATGGCAATTTTCTGGCTGTTTTTGTATGTGTTTGTAAACCTCACTTCCATATTATATCTGGGTGCGGTAGCTATTAACGGTCTCGCCGGCGGCGGGTACCTCCATGTCATCATGCTGGCGCTGGCGGTGTTTGCGTTGATCATATCACTTGGTGGTATGAAAGTGGTGGCTTATACTGACGTTATTCAGGTGGCGGTGTTAATCATCGGCGGATTGGTTACTACCTATATTGCTTTAACAACCGTGGGAAAATACTTTGGCGTTGGAGAAGATGCCATAGCAGGATTTAAAGTGTTGTTGAAAGAAGCTCCCGAGCATTTTAAAATGATCATTCCCCGGCCAACAGCCACTTCAACACAAAACGAAATTAATAAGTATCTGACTTTTCCGGGACTGATGTCTTACCTGGCAGGGATCTGGATCATCAACCTAAATTACTGGGGCTGTAATCAATATATAACGCAGAGGGCTTTGGGCGCTGATTTGCAAACCGCCCGTACAGGTATTTTGTTTGCAGGGCTGTTGAAACTAATGATGCCGCTTATTGTAATGTTACCAGGTATTGCAGCATTCGTACTTTATAAAGATGGTCACCTGCCTCAGTTGGTAGGAGGCAAAGACGGAGCCTACTCCGCTGTTCTTACCTTTTTACCAACCGGCTTAAAAGGATTATCAGTTGCCGCACTTACCGCCGCAATAGTAGCATCGCTGGCAGGAAAAGTAAACAGCATCTCTACCATTTATACCCTGGATATTCATAAAAAATATTTTCAGAAAAATGCCTCAGAAAAAATACAGGTTTACACAGGACGAGTTGCCGTATTTGCTGCAATGATTGTTGCCGTACTGTTTACCTGGAGTGATGTACTGGGAATTGGCGGAGTGGGTGGTTTTACATTTATTCAAAAGTATACCGGTTTTTTTAGTCCGGGTGTATTTGCGATGTTTTTCCTTGGAATGTTCTGGAAAAGAACTACCGGTGCAGCAGCCATAGCAGGCGTTTTGGTAGGATTCGCATTGTCGGTATTGTTCAACGAATTTGCTCCTCAGTTATTTGGAAACAATACATTTTTATATACCGCCTACCCCAATAGCAAAGGTGTTTACGAAATACCCTTTCATATTTGTATGGGACTGTCATTTGCATTTACAATGATTGTAATGATTGCAATAAGCATGGGCGGACCAAGGATAAATCCCAAAGCATTTGAACTGGACAAGAGCATGTTCAAATTAAAGCCTTCTACATTAGCATTGATTGTATTTACATTACTGGTGATAGGCGCGTTGTATGTTAAGTTCTGGTAATGTTACCTGTTCAGATTTTTTTTAACCACGGAGGAAAAGCCATGGTAGCACGGAGGACCATGG
>CAXTDO010000203.1:7682-8639 GCA_964242315.1 uncultured Flavihumibacter sp. | reverse complement strand
GGATAAAAGAATGGCCGTATGCGGGTTTTGTTGATGACATTATAGGAGGCATATACTCATCAATATCAGTGGGAGATCCTGTCAGTAGCTGGGCTCCGCCATTTATTGCAATTATCCTGATATTCCTTTCTTATATTTTCTATCACAAAAAACTAGCAGCATCGTCACAATTAACTGTAAGATAATGCCGATCACCTCAGTGTCGTGTCAGGCTATCAGCAGATTAAAACCTTACAAGCTTTCTTCCTGATAGCTGATTGCCGACCGCTGATAGCCTAATAACAATTCCATTCACGGGCATTAAAGGCGGGAAACAAAAAATATTGAAATTGATTGAGATAAAAAAGCGTTATGGTAGAAGTTTTCAAAACCGATGTGCAACATCCGCATCAGGCGAATACACTGATCAACCAGATTCAACAAACTTTTACAGATTACATAGTGAATTTTGACCTGGAAGACTGCGATAGAATTTTGCGTATTAAATGTACAACAGGTATTATAAAATCCGCCAGCCTTATCAATCTGGTAAAGGATCTTGGCTTTTATGCAGAAGTATTACCGGATGAATTATAACAATTCTAATCAACGGTACAGCCTGTGATGCGACAATCAAAGCTTGTCTGATTTCCGTCAGCTATAAGGTATCAGCTATCAGGAGCAAAGCTTTTGAGGCTTGATCTGCTGATATCCGATACCTGATAGCAAGTTATGACAAGATCCAGGTTCGTCTCTCTTATCAGAACCTGGATCTTGTCATAATCTTTAAAAGTATAATTATAATGCGATAGATTTTGTGGTCATCATTTTGCGTAAGTTGATTAATCCATAACGCATTCTTCCGAGCGCAGTATTGATGCTGCAATTAGTAAGGGTTGCAATTTCTTTAAAGCTTAGTTCAGCAAAATGACGAAGGATAATCACCTCGCGCTGATCTTCGGGTAGAAAGTCAAGCAT
>CAXTDO010000203.1:0-7672 GCA_964242315.1 uncultured Flavihumibacter sp. | reverse complement strand
GCTTTTCATTATTTTTATATCAGCACCTTCTTCGCTAAAGTTCAATACATCAAAAATATCCCGGTCGTCTTTTGTTTTGATAGTTGGTGTGCGTTTCACTTTTCTGAAATGATCTACGCAAAGGTTATGGGCAATACGCATGGCCCAGGGTAAGAATTTTCCTTCATCTGTATAACGACCTGCGCGGATGGTATCTATAACTTTAATAAACATATCCTGGAAAATGTCTTCAGCCAGATGCTTGTCTTTAACTAAAAACAATATGGAACTGAATAATTTTTCCTTATGACGAATTACCAACACTTCCAGGGCATGTAAATCATTGTTCTTAAAAAGATTGATGAGTTCGTTGTCGGTTTTGTGGAGTAATGATTTCATAAGATTGAAAGATTTGAGTTTTTATAGGATATTTGAAAAAGTTAAAATCAGAAATTTCACCTGATCTTTATTGCCTTTCGATATTCAATTTGCAAATCTAACAGCAATGCAAGTGTTTGGAACTGATATTTGGTAGGTGATCACATGATATAAATCAGGTATGTTATTGACTTTTAACGGAACTTTTACAAAAACAGAGACGGAATTTAGCTATAAAGAGAAGATATAGGATAAACACGTAGACTTGCATAACAACTTGCCTTTATCCTTTTTATTTCGGCCCCAGAATTACCTTAAACGCTTGATTAGCTACTCATGTTAAGTTAAGTATGAGATTGCGCATTTGACTGGGTATCAGCAATCAGCTATCAGCAGATCAATGTTTAATACGTTTCCTCCTGATAGCTGACCGCTGATATCAAATACGTCAATGTATGCTTAACCTAAATGCTGCCGGCGCCACCATAAAACAGTTTGCAGGCAGATGATTGAAAAATACCGTAAATTGACCAATGTATAATTACTCACATTTAAAATTTTATTCTTAAATTCAACAGCATGCCAGAAAGAAGAGAATTTATTAAACAAAGCATTATGAGCGGAGCAGGTATTGTAATAGGTGGAATGGGGTTAAGTGCAAAATCGTATGCATCTATATCGGGTGCTAACGAACGTATCAATGTAGCGGTTATTGGTATCCGTGGACAAGGCCGTACTCATATAAACAGTTGGGTTAAGCTCAAAGAAAACAGGAATGTATTATTAAAAACCCTTTGCGATGCCGATGAGGCAGAGTGGGCTAAAGCTTTAAAGGCTGTTGCCGATAATGGAGGCGCTACACCAGCAACGGAATGGGACATGCACAAAGTATTTGACGATAAGGATATTCACGCCGTATCAATGGCAATTCCTAATCACTGGCATGCCTTAGCTACCATCATGGCATGCCAGGCAGGCAAACATGTGTATGTAGAAAAACCTGCCAGTCATAATATTTTCGAAGGACGTAAGATGATTGATGCCGCGCGTAAATATAAGGTACGTGTTCAGGTAGGGTTTCAAAACCGTTCTATCAGTAATGTGATGGATGCGATGAAATTTCTTCACGAAGGCGGTATCGGCGATGTGTATATGTCGCGAGGATTATGTTATAAACCCCGTGATTCATTTGGCATTGCAAAAGACAGCGAGCCACCGGCAACATTACATTACGAGCGTTGGTTAGGGCCGGCTCCTTATCGTCCGTATAACGAAAAAAGAGTTCACTATAACTGGCATTGGCATTGGGCTACCGGAAACGGTGATACCGGAAACCAGGGACCGCATCAGTTTGACATTGCCCGTTGGGGACTAAATAAAAATGATCATCCGGTTGCCGTTATGTCTATGGGCGGTATTTACGGAATTAATCTCAATGAGTGTTCGCAGGAAACACCTAACACACAAACCTCTCAGTTTAAATATGCGGATGGAAAAATGCTGGAGTTTGAAACACGTGGCCGCTATACCAACCAGGAATCAAGTGTTGGTATCCGTATCGGTAATATGTTTTATGGCACCGATGGATACCTTGAATTAGACGGCAGCAACTGGAAAGCTTTTCGCAAAACGGAGAAAGAACCGTTTGCAGGCTCTAAAATGGGTGAGCAAAAGGTAGCTGATCCAACCTTCCTGGCGCCTCCCGGAGGCACCGATCACTATGCGAACTTCCTGGATGCCATACGTGCCGGCAAGGATGAAATGTTGCATTGCGATATTAATGAAGGCTTTCATTCTTCAGCGCTTCCTTTGCTGGCAAATATTTCGTACAAGCTGGGCCGCGGATTGAAATTCAATGGTGATACAGAAAAATTTGTGAACGACAAGGAAGCCGATTCGATGCTGACAAGAGAGTACAGAAAGCCTTATGTGGTGCCTAACCAGGTGTAAGAATAATTTTGTTTTGAACTGTGATTAGGGATTGTCTGAACTGTGATTTAATGATGGACTATGATTCTTATCGCATCACAGCCCATCATTAAATCATTAAATCACAGTTCAGACAATCCCTAATCACAGTTCAAACAATTCTTCACAGTTCAAAACTATTCCACTCTCAAACTCTCCATCGGGTTTGCCAGAGCTGTTTTAATTGTCTGCATAACAATCAATACCGCAGTAACTAATCCTAAAAATAATATAGACAGCATAAAAGGAGTTGCTGTAATATCAATCCTGTAAACATACTCGCTTAACCAGCTTTTCATAATCAGGTAAGCAAGCGGACAGGCAACAATACCTGCAACAAAAATTACCGGTAAAAACTCTTTCATAAAAAGCGCTATGATGCTTTTAACCGATGAACCCAGTACTTTCCTGATGCCTATCTCCCTGGTACGTCTCTGAATACTTAATGAAATGAGTCCCAGCACGCCGAGCAATGCGATAATAAGTGAAAGCACAGTGGCTGTATAAGAAGCTTTTTGCAACTGAATCTCTGACTGATATAATTTTTTCAATGTATCATCCATGAACTTATATGCGAACGGTGTGCCCGGCAGTAAGGCAGACCATTGCTTCTGCAGTGCGGCAATGGTAGTTCCGGGATCACCCGGGTTTAATTTAAATGAGAAATACCGGAATGTAGTGGCGAGGTTAACATGTAAAAACACCAGGGGCTGAATAGCTTTTTGCATGCTTGCAAAATGAAAATCTTTTGTTACGCCCGCCACCGTAAAAATGCCGTTGCCGCCAACAAACTGTAACTGTTTTCCAATAGCCTGCTGCGGATCTTTCCAACCCAAATTTGCCGCCGCAGTTTCATTAATGATTACTTTAAAAGAGTCTACCGGCGCCCCAGGGACATTAAAAAATACGCCTGCCGCCATGGGTATTCCGTAAGTTTCCGCATAATACTCATCAGTTAATAAAGACTGGAAAGATATTGCCATTGTTGAATCTGCACCTGTAGGGTAAATATATGAGCTGCCGGAGTTGCCGCCGTCCGGTATTTCATAAGATAGCGATATGTTTTTTACCTGGGGCATTGTTTTAAACTGTTGCCTTAGATTTTCCATTCGTTTTACGCCCTGTACACTCCAGTCGCGTGGTACCTGTGCCGAAACAATATACTCTTTATCGAAGCCAAGATCTTTACTGAAAAATAAGCTGATCTGTTGCGAAATAATGATGGCGCCGATGAACACAATGGTAGCAGTGCCAAACTGAAATGCTACCAGTGACTTTCTTAGTATCACATTCTCTCTAAGGGAAGGCAGCTTCCCTTTTAATGATTCAACAGATTTTAATGATGATAAAAAGAAGGCCGGGTAAATGCCCGCAACGATGCCAACGATAAAAATCAGCACGATGGGAAACATCATAAAATAAACTGGAAACTCACTCAGGGAAGGAATATTTTTTCCAAGGATGTTTCCAAAAAACGATCTTGACAATTCAAATCCCGCCAGGGCTAAAAGTGTAGCAAAGAAAACAAGTAATACCGATTCTGTTAAAAACTGCGCTATCAATTGCACTTTTACACTGCCTAATACTTTTCGTATCCCAATTTCTCTCATTCGTGTTGCCGACCTGCTGACCGACATATTTATAAAGTTGATGATAGCCATCAACAGGATAAAAAATGCTATACCTGATAATGCGTAGATCATTTTCTTAACCAGTCCGTTATCAGCAAGCAGGTAATATTGTTTTAATGGGCTCAGGTATGGCCGCATGTTCTGAAATAGCTGCGATGGCGCATTCAGGCGGGCAAGAGATTGTATGGGTTTTTCAAGATCGGCCGGAGTGATGCCCGGCTTTAATTCGATATAGTTAACAATATAAGGATTGTTCCAATCCATATTGCGGCCAAAGAATTTCAGGTTGCCGGAAGAAATATAAAAATGGTTATCGTTTGCATCGTTCAGCCAGGTAACCGAATTTTTAACAGGTGTTTCCATTACGCCGCTGATCATAAAGTCGTGCCTGGAGCCGGAGAAATTTTCAATGGTAAGCGTTTGACCTATAACATCGGTTTTACCGAAATATTTAATGGCCTCGTCATCGGTAATCACCACCGTAAACACTCCGTCGAAAGCGGTTGATGGGTTGCCATGAAGTAATTTAAATCCATACATGTGCAGCATCGTGCTGTCACATACCTGGATATTCTCGCGAAAGCTCTTATCGCCTTTGGAAATGTTGGAAGTAATGCCATCATATCTACAGTAATTCGCAACAAGATTGGGATAATTATCCTTCAGCGCTTTAGATAAAGGTCCATAAGTAGCGATTTCAAAACCCTGGTTCGATTGCTTCCATTTGCTTAGAATGATATACTGGTTAGGGATATTCTTCAATTGACTGTTTACCCTCAGTTCACCCCAGACATAGGCTGCGATCAATAAGGAAAAAACAATACCCGCAGATAACCCAACGATATTCACCGCCGAGTAAAAGCGGCTTTTAACGATGCTTCTCCATGCAATTTTTAAATAATTTTTTATCATATTGTTAGGTTAATCGTGATAGGTGTATTATCTGTCAGCCATTCGGAAATTTTTTTAACCACGAAGGAAAAGCCGAGGTATCACGGAGGTCCACGGAGGAGCCTCCTCCGTGGACCTCCGTGATACCTCGGCTTTTCCTCCGTGGTTAAAAAAATACTTACAGAAGTAGCTATTTAACATTAAGATATCTATTCTGAGCGTAAACTTTTCACCGGGTTTGATAAAGCAGCCTTGATTGCCTGGAAACTTATGGTGATAATTGTAATCAAAGAAGCCGCAATGGCTGTACCTGCAAATATCCATAAGCTTATGGAACTTCGGTAAGCAAAATCCTCGAGCCATTTGCTCATAACAAACCAGGCAACAGGCGTTGCAATAACAAAGGCTATCAACACCAGTTTTAAAAAATCTTTTGATAACAGCGATAGAATGCCTGTAACGGTTGCGCCTAATATTTTACGGATGCCGATTTCTTTAGTGCGTTGTTCGGCAGTAAATGTTGCAAGGCCAAATAATCCGAGGCAAGCTACGAATATAGTAAGACCGGCAAAGACCGCCAGTATGAGGCCGGTGGTTTGTTCTGACTGATAGGTGTTTCTAAAACGTTCGTCAAGGAAAGAATAAGTAAAAGGCGCATCAGTATTCAGTTTCTTCCAGCTGCTACTCATGGTGGAGAGCAATCCCTGCACGTTGCCGGTTTTTGTTTTTACAATCAGAGTTCCTCCATCCTTACCCATAACCATCACGAGGGGAGAAATTAGCTCATGCAGCGATTTGAAATGAAAATCCTTAACAACCCCGATGACGCGCAGAGATTGATCAGCTCCATGTTTGGCAGGGTCAATAAGGCTATGTTGTAATGCGTTCGCTCCCCATCCAAAAGCCCTGGCAGCGGTTTCGTTAATGATCACTGCTGAAGAGTCGGTGGCAAAGTCTTTCGAAAAATTACGTCCGGCTGCCATCTCCATACCCAGTGTAGGAATGTACTCATGATCTACATCGTATCTAAGGGTCTTCTGCATTTGAGATGGGTTGTCGTCGCCGCTTATAAGATAATTGTTGTAATAAGAAGGGCCTGCAGGAATGTAATCTGATACGCTTACACTGGCTACCCTTGTATCATGCAGCAATTGCTGGTAGAAGACCGGTTCTTTATTGCCGAGAAGATAAGTGTTGGATACTACTACTACCTGCTCTTTATTATAACCTAATTTAATTTGCTGTATATAATTTAGCTGGTTAAATACAACAGTAGTGCATATGATAAGTGCGATTGATATAAAGAACTGAAACACTACCAGGGAGCTTCGTAAGCTAATACCTTTTTTACCGGAGGTGAATTTGCCTTTTAATACAGATACCGGGTTAAATGAGGAGAGATAAAAAGCAGGGTAACTTCCTGCCAGAAGGCCGGTGAACAAACCAAACAGCACTAATACCGGGATCACCCAGGGTGTTGAAGTAAACTGAAAGGTGAGGTCTTTTCCGGCCAGTTTGTTGAACGCAGGAAGGCCCAGGTATACCAGGCTCAACGCTATTATCAAAGCAATACCGGAAAGCATTATGGACTCCACCAGAAACTGTCGTACGAGTTCCTGCTTTAATGATCCCAGAACTTTACGGATGCCTACCTCACGTGCCCGCTTTGAGGCTCCCGCAGTAGACAGGTTCATAAAATTTATGCATGCGATGATCAGCATAAATATTGCGACGGCGCCAAAAATATATACATACCGGATATCACCCGGTTGTCCCAGGTCGTATGCAAAACCAGAATAAAGGTGGATATCTGTTAACGGTTGAAGGTATAAACCAATATCATTGCCTTTTTTATTGTATTGCTCCAGCGTTATACCAAACGACTGTAGAAACTGGGGTCCCATATATTTTACTACAACCTGGGGAAGCTTGGCTTCCAGTTTCTTGTAATTATAACCGGAAGGCAATACCAGGTAAGTGTAAAAGGAAGATTGCATCCATGAAGTGCTTCTTGCTTCCGGCAAGCTGCTCATCGACACAAAAAGATCAAAATGAAAGTGAGAGTTGTCAGGTACTTTATCTATTAACCCGGTGATTTTACAGGTGGTGCTTCCATCTATTAAAGTGAGCATTTTTCCGATCGGATCTTCATCACCGAAATACTTTTTTGCAAGTGCTTTTGTGATCACCATTGTATTTGGTTGAACGAGGGCTGTTTTTATGTTGCCTTCAACAAAGGGTATGGTAAATACACTGAAAAAGTTTGAATCTGCGAATGCAAGCACATCATCCTGGTAGATTTTATCACCATATTTTATTCTGGGTCTTCCAAAATCGCGCAGGCGTGTGGCTTCCAGCACTTCGGGATAATCGTTTTTCAGCGTTTGAGCAGTGGGAGGCATGACGTTGGATTCGTTCATTTTCTGTCCCTGCACCGTACCTTTAAAGAAAACCCGAACGATCCGATCTGCCTTTTCATTATAGCGGTCGTAGCTCAGTTCATGCTGCACAAAAAGCATGATGATCAAACAGGTAGCCAGTCCGATCGCCAGTCCGAAAATATTTATAAAAGAGAAAGTCTTGTTTCTTACAAGGTTGCGAAAAGCGATTTTAAAGTAGTTCTTAATCATTGGAATTTGTTGTACGACTGCAACTTAATTCCAAGAGAATGCCAGATTGGTAGGAGACTAACAATCAATAAATTAAACCTGTAAGAATTTTTGTAACTGCACGGTTTTGATACGCTGCGTGTGCGGTTACGTAGTCAAATTGACTCGTCCGGCTATAGCTATACATGGTTTTGAATAAATCCTAAAATTCCTATA
>CAXTDO010000202.1:929-8648 GCA_964242315.1 uncultured Flavihumibacter sp. | reverse complement strand
GAGGAAGATGGGTGTCGTATGGGTTCCAGGTGCCGTGGGTGGTACCTTTTTCTGATCCCTCGAACCAGCCTGGTTCAGGAATGATGATTACTGCTCCCGTGCGTTTCTGGTTGTAACCGTTGATGATCATGGATTTCAGCGGCTGTGTAACGGGCGACTCCCCGATACGTGAAATATCAATAGCATACTGAACACCTGGCTGGCGTTCCAGCCAGTCAACAGATACTTTTTTTATTGAGTCATAATTCAGGTGCTGTTTTTCGATTTTAACCATATTATAATTAATGTGGTAATTGGTTCCAGAACGAATCAGCGAATCCACGTTAAATGTTGATTTCAGCACTTCATTAAGCTTTGTCATCAGGTTCCTGACACTTAAAATGTTGGAGGTAACTCCATGGGCCTGCATATATTTTATAGAATTAGCCGCACCATGATCTGCCGTTAAAAATATAAGGTAATTTCCTCTTCCCAATTTCTGGTCGAGATACTGGAAGAAGGTTGCCAGTTCTCTGTCGAGGCGCAAATAAGTGTCTTCCACTTCGATGGAATTAGGGCCAAACATATGTCCCACATAATCTGTTGAGGCGAAGTTGATGGTAAGGAAATCTGTGGCTTTACCTGTGCCTAGTTTATAGCCTTCGATGGCCGCTTTGGCAAAATCTGCGGTCATGGTGTTACCATAGGGAGTACTTCTGAAGCTTACAGGACTTTGCTTATAGATCTGCGCCATATCATGTGGAAATACAGGTGCGGTTTCACCTGCAAAAGTTCCTTCCCAGGCTACGTTGTCTTCGCTGCTCTGCGTATATGTGTTGATGGGATATAAAGTATTCCAGCCATTGGCCAGTAACTTAGACGGCTCTTTTTTGTTGTTGAATTGTTTCACCCATTCTGGCAGATCGTTCATGTAATAGGTGCTGGTTATGAAGTTGGCAGAGGCGTCATCGAACCAGAAAGCTGCATTAGCCGAATGTCCGGCAGGTAATATGGAAGCCCTGTCTTTTAATGAAATGCCCACCACTTTCGACTGGTAATTGGTTGCCAGCCTCAATTCATCCGTCATGGTAGATGCAAGCAGGTTGCGGGGAGACATTTTACCTGCGTTATTATTGCAACCAACAGACTGCACGCTGGAATCCTCGGTGCAATAAATTGTTTTCCCACTCAACTGATCAACAAAATCATTGCCGGTTATGCCGTGGATGGCTGGTACGGAACCGGTAAATACGGTGCTGTGTCCTACAGCGGTAAAAGAAGGCAGGTGGCTGATAAACATGTTTTCACAGGTAAAGCCTTCGCCCAGCATGCGTTTAAAGCCGCCTTGTGCATAACGGTCGTAATAACGGTACAGGTAATCCCATCGCATCTGATCAACCACAATGCCAACAACCAGTTTCGGACGGGGGAGTGTGAGTGATTGCGCATTGGATGAAATGGCAATTAGGGAGAAGCATATTATTGCAAGGACAGACTTTTTTCGATTGGAACGCATAATGGTGATGGTTGATTTACTTACCGGGTGTAATTGATGGCAAATATAAAGGTAACGGGTGTAATTAATCAAGCAAGCTGCGTATGGAAAAAATAGCATCTCATTTACAAGTGTTTTTTTAACCACAGAGGAAAGCCAGAGTTAAAGAAGAGGTTACACAGAGGACGTCCTCTGTGTAACCTCTTCTTTAACTCTGGCTTTCCTCTGTGGTTAAAAATAGCTATTAAAACTTAATGATCTTTTTTACCATCACCTTATCCGTAAACACCGCTCTCACAATATACGTCCCCGCAGCATAGGAACTCATATTGAAACTGTAGTAATTGTTGGCCTGGCCAGATGTATTCAGTTCCTGTAATTTCTGGCCTGTGATACTGTAAACCTGTATCGCCCGCAGATTGGTGGGTTGTGGATAAAATTGCACGGTCACCATTGACTGCACCGGATTGGGCGTTACCAGGAAGCCCTGCGCCTTTAAATTAGGGTTGATAGTAACCGTACGCAGGTTAACATCATCCAGATAAATATTATTTTCATATTCAGTGGTATTCCTGAAAGTTATCAGGATGTTACCTCCACCAATATATCCTGACAAATCAATGGAATCTTTTCTCCATTCAACAGCAGTGGGGGCAAACGCATTCGTAGTGGCAGTCGTTCGCGTAATAAGATTTGTACCATATTTTCTATAGATGCTGGTGTATGTTTGACCGCAATCTTTACTTACAAGCACTTCCAGCGTATCAGGAATATTGCTGACAGACCTTACAGCCGCGGCTACCTGGAAAGAGAAGAAGGCTGAATCCAAACCGGAGGGCAAAGACACGTTCGGTAAACGAAGGTCATCCTTCCGGCCATCGAGATCGGTACTGAAATTATCAAATACCACACTAGCATTCCCCGTTTTAGCAATGCCGGTAACGCGGTTCCATGTCAGCAGGTTGTCGGGATTATAAATATCCCAGCCTATCGGTGGAAAAGTATTTCCTTCGAAGCTTTCCGACACGCTGGCTACTGGTTCATAATATTGGTAGTTTATTGCCAGGGTATCGTTAGAACGGTCTTCATCTGCAGTGTTATTGGGATTTGATGTGTACAGGGTAAGCTGATGCTGTCCGGTTGTAGTAGTAACAGCGTTAAGTGTTACATTGGCAACGCCTAATCTCGGGATGGAACCTGTCCAGTTATAAGTAAAGGGAGCGCCGTTATCTATTTTTCCGCTAATAGTTAGTGCCGTTAATGTTTGTGAACCATTATTCATTAGTGTGATAACGGGTGTAAAAACGCTTGCACATACCCGTTGGGAAGGCTGTAGGACAGCCCGAAGTCTGGCGTCATAATTTTTTAAAACTATCGGCTGACAACCATCTGAGGCCAGCAGTGACGAACGATATACTGATAAGGCGCTTTCCATGCGGGTAACCTGTTGTGAAGTAAACATCACGAGGCAATTATCATTGCTATAATCCATATAATTCTCGTACATGATACCGTTCCCATTTGGGGTGCAGGCGTCTGTTTTAACACCACTAAAACAACCTGATGTTGAATTAGCCTGATTGGGTGTGTCATCTACATAATCAGTGCCGGTGCAGGCTCCGTTGTCATCTCCCCAGATATGATATAGATTAAAGTAATGACCTGTTTCGTGCGTTAAAGTTTTGCCGGTATTGAATCCTATGAATGAACCGCCCGGTAGTGAACGATAATCGATGACCACTCCCTGCTCGTTGGGCTGACCATCACCGGGAAAAGTACCATAGCCTACGATGCCATTGGTAAGGGTGCATATCCATACGTTATAATACTTGCTTCCATCCCAAAGATCTTTTCCGCCTGATGAGCTATGTTTCACATCGTCTGTTGTATTACTGAAAGAAGCTTGTTTAGTAGTGACCCTGTCAATGCCCGTCGACATCTCCCCTGCGGGTGTACGCTGGGCGAGACAAAACTGTAATCCCGATTTTCCAAACAGTGATTTAAAAAAAGAAGGGATCTTAACAGAGTCGCCATTGATACCGGCGTAATCCTTGTTAAGCGTGTCGAGCTGCGCCATGATCTGAGCATCCGTAATGACACTTGGATCGGGTAAAACAATATGGAAAACGATGGGTATGATATTGATCGTTTTATTATTTTGTCCGTTATCATCCACCCTGTTATTTTTGGTACGCATTACCTGTTCTACCGAAGCGTTAAAAGTGGAGCGTTGCGCTTCAAAGCGAACTTTAAGAGAAGGGTTCAGCAGGAACTTTGCTTCAAGTCTTTGCATCGTTCCGCATTTATCATAGTTTTCCGTAGTCATATCCTGGGCACTCACACAAAGAGTGCATACTATAAACAGTACGAGATAAAAGATCCTTATGTACATCATTCATTGTTCATTTGCCGGTAATAAATAACAAACTGGGAAATTGTGCTATCAGTCGTCAGCTATCAGCCTGTATTAATTTCGTCCTGACGGCTGATAGATGACGGATGATAGCTATTTTTTCATCCACTCATCAACAAACCCGATATAGCTACTGCTGATGGGCAATTGCTTTGAGGTCAATTGTACTCTTCTGTTAAAAATTGCCCGCACCTTTTCAACAGGCGCAATATAACTTCTGTGAATTCTTTTGAACTTATCTGCAGGAAGTTTTTCCAGCAATGTTTTTAAGGGCATCAGGGTTAACACCGGACTACCATTTGATAAGTATATTTTGCAATAGTCTTCTACGCTTTCAATATATTCAACATCGCACAGGTTAATTTTAATCAACTTGTATTCAGAACGAACAATCAGGCTATCATGTTGCTTGTTCTTGAAATAATTCCTGAATTCGTAATATTCCACAGATTTGCCGACAGCCTTGCAAAAACGAGCCAATGCTATTGGTTTCAACAGATAGTCTATTACATCCAGTTCAAAACCTTCCAGGGCAAACTTTTTATAAGCTGTCGTAAAGATCGTCATAGGTTTAATCTTAAGCGATCCAAGCAATTCTATTCCCGACATATCCGGCATATTGATATCGAGAAATATCAAATCCACCGGCGACTGATTAAGAAATGCTGCAGCGGCAATCCCATCATCGAAAGTTTGCACCAGGCGCAACACAGGAAACTTATTTATGTACTCTTTCATTAATTGCAGCGCATAGGGCTCATCATCAATAACCACACATCTTATTTTCATAAAATCAACATTGTCATCTTGACATATAAATGATCCCAAAGTTTAACATTGTATATGTAACTGTACAATAAAAATTGCTTTGAAATGTTTCAACCGAATTGTTAAATGTCATCAGGTAAACATATTTCCGGTTATTGATACGAAGGTTATTTAATAATTGAAGTGAAGTAATGATATAACGACAATAAGATAGAATGAGCCGATGAACCGGATACCGATCCGTGTTTAATTAAGTACGCCGATAAATTCCTTCTATTCACCGATACATTGCATGTTTTTTTAAACCCTTGCTATTTAAGTAAATCCCATCTGCAACAAAACAATCAGTATAAATTAAATAGGTGCTTATCGAAACATTTTCTAAAACTGTCATTCACGCAACGAGCAATCTTTTTAACATTTTAATTTATAAAACATGAACCGCTTCATAAAAATCAGGTCTTTTATTTACTTAGTATCCGCTGCAACAGTGGCGGTCAGTTCCTGCAATAAAGATAATTCTTTAGATGCAGGCGCTACAGGTACATCCTCCACTACCACTACTTCTGAAACGATTACCGTGGCTGCGAACAGTACCGCCGCATCAACGGATAGCCTGTATATTATTCAATCCTGTGGCCGTAGCGAAAGAAGGGATAGTATTGCAGCATCGGCCTTACCGGCAGGCATTACATCGTATCTCACAACAAATTATCCGGGATACACTTTTGCAAAAGCTTATTCAATAAAAACTACCGACGGCACTGTTACCGGGTATGTAGCAATCATATACTATAATGATAAACCGGTAGGTGTGCTGTTTAACAGTAATGGAACCTTTGTGAGGATACTGGAACAAAGAGAAAAGGGCGACCTCAACGGAAGAGGCTGGCATCCTGGTGGACGTTTTGAAGACAGGGGTGGAATAAAGAAAGACTCAGTTGCTATCAATTCACTACCATCGGCCATTACGTCTTATTACGCAAGCAACTATGCGACTGATACTTTAATCAAAGCATTTACAAACAGAGACAGCAGTTATTTAGTGATATCAAAGAATAACGGATTATTTGCTTCGCTGTTTACTGCCACAGGAAACTTTGTAAAAAGAATAGAGTTGCCATCAAAACCGGAAAGGTACCAGATTAAAGATATTACAGGTTTGGTGTCCGCTATAACTTCTTATCTTGATTCTGCTTATCCCAATTATACCTTTAAGAAGGCTTACTCGTTATCGTTGAATGGAGCTGTGAAAGCTTACATCGTTATAATCGATGCTAACAGTACCAGATATGCGCTTGAATTTGATGCTGCAGGAACGTTTGTGCGTGTGAAGACGCTTTTTTAATGCAGGTGGTTCCGAAATTTCTAACCACAGAAGAAGCAGAATTCACAGGATTGAAAATTATTTACAGAATTTCGATGCAAGATTCTGTAAATAATTTTTAATGCTGTGAATTCTGTTCCGTGGTTAAAGAAAACGGCTTGTCATCTTCCTTTAAACCCCGCTGCAAGGCCGGCTTTGAACCCATTTCAAAATGAAGCACACCACCGTTTGTGATGTTTTCATGAAGCAGGTAATTATGCGTATAATCCATACCGTTTAAAGTAGCCGACTGAATGTATACATTTTCTTTACTATTGTTGTTGGCTTCAATCACAAACTTTTTACCATCTTCCAGTGTGATGGTTAGTTTTTTAAATACCGGGCTTCCTATCACATACTGATCAGTACCCGGACAAACGCTGTAAAATCCCATTGCACTTAATACATACCAGGAAGAAGTTTGTCCCTGGTCTTCATCACCGGGATAGCCGTTTTCTGTAGCGTTGTATAACTTGTCCATGATATCACGTACATGAAGCTGGCATTTCCAGGGCTCGCCACCATAGTTATACAGATAGATCATGTGCTGAATAGGCTGATTGCCATGTGCATACTGGCCCTGGTTTGCCATCACCATTTCCGTCATCTCATGAATCATTCCACCATAAGTTCCTACTTTAACTTTATTGGGTTCGCTGAAAACCGAATCCAGTTTTGAAGTGAAATTTCGTTCGCCACCCATAAGATTTATTAATCCCCGTACGTCATGAAAAACAGACCACGAGTAATGCCATGCATTTCCTTCGGTAAACGGACCACCCCACTCTACCGGATCGAAATTCGTGGTCCATGTACCATCAGATTTCCTGCCTCTCATAAACCTTGTGGAAGAATCATAAACGTTTTTATAATTAAACATTTGCCGGGCAAAAGTTTGTTCATAAAAAGGATTGTTGGTGAGCTTCGCCAAATTGTAACCGCAAAAATCGTCGTATGCATATTCAAGGGTTTTGGCGGTAGCTTCTCTAAATTGAGGATAAGGAACATAGCCTAACTGGTAGTATTCCTTCCATCCGTCTCTGCCGTTAGCCGGTCCCCACGGGCCTTTTGTGGTGGCTTCATGCAGATAAGCTTTCAGTGCCTGCTGAGGATCGAAAGTACGAATGCCTTTTGCCCAGGCGTCTGCGAGCAACGAGATAGCATGATTGCCGATCATACTTCCCGCTTCGCCCGGAAACGACCATGAAGGCAGCCAGCCACATTGCTCCTGTGCAGCAAGCAACGCCTGCATATAACGGCCATGCATGGTTGGATAAAGAATGGTATTAAGCGGAAACTGTGCGCGAAAGGTATCCCAAAAACCCGTATCAGTAAACATATATCCTGAGTGGACCTTGCCATCATAAGGACTGAAATAATACGGCTTGCCGGCACTGTCGTACTCAAAGAACTGCCTGGAGAAGAGGCTTGCCCTGAAAAAGCAGGAATAAAATGTTGCTTTTTCTTCTTCCGTTCCGCCTTCGGCAAGTATTCGATTCAAATGACTGTTCCACACCCTGCCGGCAGCCGCTTTTGTATCTTCTAAATTTTTAAAGCCCCCAAGTTCACGTGTACAGTTTAATACAGCCTGATCGGCGCTGATATAAGACGAAGCGATCCTTGCCTGCACTTTCTCTCCCGCTTTAAATTCAATAAAAGCTCCTACGCCGTTTCCTTCGTTTGAGAGTGATCCCGGGG
>CAXTDO010000202.1:0-919 GCA_964242315.1 uncultured Flavihumibacter sp. | reverse complement strand
CTCTCAGGTTCCATAAGAAACAAAGGGCTTATCAAAAATGATCACAAAATAATTTTTAAAATCTTTTTGAAGATTGCGTCCATTGATAACATATCCGGTTATTTTTCTCTCAGCCGGATTAATGGTAACCAAACTCATTCTCGTGTAACCATCCAGCACAACATAAGCGGATTGCTTTTTGGGAAATGTAAATCTCATGTGCACACCTCTTTCAGTAGGGGCCATTTCTGTGGTGATATTATTAGCAAGAGTTACTTTATAATAATTCGGCCTGGCAATTTCATTACTATGACTGAATTTTGCGGCCCTTTCAAATTCTCCCACTACCAGTTTGCCTGTCACCGGCATTAAAGAAAACACTGCATAGTCGTTTGTCCAGGAACTGCATTGGTGTGCCTGCTGGAATCCGCGGATGGAATCTTTAGCATACTGGTATTTCCAGCCGTCACCGTTGCGGCCGGTTTGTGGCGTCCAGGTATGCATACCAAAAGGCAGCGCTGTGGTGGGGTAAGTGTTACCGCGGGTTAATTTATGTTCCGAGTTGGTACCCTGCAAGGTGTTAACATATTTTACCAGGTCGGTAGTATCTGCAATAGCAGCCTTGCATAAGAATGTGAGGCAGGAAAGAATCGTAAATTTTAAATTCATCTTTGAAGCAGGATTTACAGGATGACTAATGATTTTCAGAATTTTGAAGCAGGATTCACAGGATTGGAATTTATTTTCAGAATTTTGCTGATCAAGGCTCATTATCAACATCCAAACTTAGTCTTTAAAGTTCTGAAAATAATTTTTCATCCTGTGAATCCTGCTTCAAGATTCTGAAAATAATTCCAATCCTGTAAATCCTGCTTCAAAATTCTGAAAATAATTTTTCATCCTGTAAATCCTGCTCCAAAATATTCTTCCACCGGCAGCC
>CAXTDO010000201.1:0-8655 GCA_964242315.1 uncultured Flavihumibacter sp. | reverse complement strand
AGGGTAGCTTTGAAAACACTGCATAAGCAGGCAAGTTTTGCCACTCCTGTCTGGGTATCACAGCTTGTAGTTGACGCAGCAGCATTTACAATTAAGGTTAATGTACATGACTGTCCGCCAAGGCTGATGGCAAATGATGCTGTTCCTGCCGATGCAGGGGTACCGGTTATGTTATACGTCAGGCTACCTGCGCCACTTGTCAAAGTGCCTGCTGCTAAAGTGGCTGTAAAACCTGTAACACCGGTGGAGGCAATGGAAGAACCGGCTGCATAAGTAGCGCCGTTTCCACCTGTGTAGGGTACAGAGGCCGAGCCGGTAAAAGCCACATTCATGACAGCCGTTGCCGAAAAGGTAGCTGCGGAACAATTGAGGGCTGAAACAGAGGCGGTAGTTGTAATTACCGTTGTAGTATCATCTTTGTTACAAGCGATAAATACAGTTGTGGTAAGGAATGCTGCTGTAATAAGCAATAAAAATTGTTGTTTCATAAATTGTTCTTTGTTTAATTCTTTAACATTTGTTTTTCCGGTGACCAACATGCTTTGCATCCCGGTACCCTTCAGTAATTGGATTACAAAAGTCTTTTAATGGTTTAGCGTGAAAAGGCTAATTGTGGTAAACAGCGTAATTTTTGGGGTAAATGATACGGCTTGAAATTTGGAAGCTATTCAGCTTTCTTTAGCCAATGCAATTTTTAAATTTTCTTCGTAATTCTTTCCTATCGGTATTTCCTCTCCGGATACCATGATGATTTTTTGATTAACTGATTCTATACGGCTAAGAGGAATGATGTAGGACCGGTGCACCCTGAGGAATTCTGTTTCATGTAGGTTTTCCATGAAGGCTTTCAAAGTCACTCTGACTACGATGGGTGGTTGGTTCTGTAAATGAATCTTAATGTAATTGTCGAGACCTTCAATAAATAAAATATCACTCAATACAACTTTCACCACACCGTAGTCAACTTTCAGCATAACATATTTCGACTGTTCCCCTACCGTTGCATTATGTACCAGGTTATACGCTTCAAAAGCTTTTCTCACCGCTTTTTCAAACCGGCTTATGGTGAATGGTTCCAATAGATAATCGAGTGCACTCATGTCATAACTTTCTATGGCGTATTCACTATACGAGGTAGTAAATATCAGCATTGGTTTATGAGACAGGGACTTGTAAAAATCAATACTTGAAGCCGCTGGCATGTTAATATCAAGAAACAAAAGGTCAACAACGTTTCTTTCAAGATATTGTAAAGCAGCACCGGTACTTGAGAATGTTTTTTCCAATTGCAGAAAATCAAAACGGTTGCAGTACGTTTCAATCAATTCAAGAGCCAACGGCTCATCATCTACTGCGATTGCCTTAATCATATTAATTGAAGTAAAAGCGTTATAGCGTACGTTTCTTTGTCTTCATTTATATCCAATTCATATTTGTCAGGATAAAGATGTTGTAATTGTTGCCAGGTATTTTGCATTATAATGCCTGTTGAATTTGCCTGGGCATTACTTTGCACTATCCTGTTAAAGGCATTTAATCGTATACCTGTCTCCGTAACCTGCAATCTTATCTTAATAAAACAATTGTTAACATCGGGATTAACGCCATACTTAAAAGCATTTTCAATATAAGTAATAAGTATTAGCGGAGTAATTTGTTTGTTGCCGGCATCGCATGAACAATCAAAGCTAATGTCGGCTGTGTTCCCGAGTCGAGCCTTTTGGAGTTCCACATAATTGGTTATATAATCAATTTCCTTCTCCAGTGGAATTTTATAATTATTCGCATCCTTTATCACATACCGCATCAGGCCTGAAAGATTGATGATAGCGTCACTTGCCCTGTCATCTTTCTTTACGGATAAAGCATAAATACTATTGAGTGTATTGAACAAAAAATGAGGATTTATCTGCGATTTCAATGTTGACAGTTCTGCCTCTAATTGTTTTTCTTTAATTTCTGCAAGATGTTCTCTTGTTCTTAAAAGAAATGAAAAGAAAATAGCGGAGAAAAAAAGAGAAAGATGTCGCCGGAACTCAACCCACATGAAAAAAATTACAGAGTTATTTCGCTCTTCGTGGAACATCGTCTCAATTCTTTCCTTTTGCCCCAATGGGATATACTTAGTTATATGGGGAATGTCTCTGCCGATAAGGTTCGGCAACGTTAGGGATATGGTGATAAATGCAATGACGCAGAATGCATACAGGACGTACTTCTCAGGAAAAAAGAGTTTTGGAATAAGAACATAGTAATTCAGGTAAAAAAAGCCAAGCATCACGCAATTTGCGATGGTATCCTGCAGGAAGACCCGCGACATTGGAAAAAACGGCTCATCCGGCAACCTTACAAAGGCAATAGTAGGCACTATCAAAAAAAGCGAAACGAAAAAGATGTGGGTTATTACTCCCTTCTGAGATAGCTTAATAATCATTAAGAGTTTTGTTAGCATTGCAAAGGTCCTTGTTCTCTCTTCTACCTTAGAAAATATGTGGTTAAATATAGTTTTGTTCGGGTGAGTACTTGCATCAATGGTATTTAAGCTATCTTTTTAATTTTCACTTTAAAATTTACTTATAACGTAGAAAAGGCAAATTATTAAGTTATTATACTTTGCTGCAGTTATTTTGATTTGTCTTAAGACATTTCCATCCTTTAACAAAACCAGAATAAGTCTTACCTATAGGCAATTCCTTGCCAGTCAGTTTTACCTTCCTGGAACGGATTGAAATAATTTTTTCTACCGGTACCACATAACTTTTATGAATTTGCCTAAATTTTTCATCAGGAAGATCTTTTAATAGATGTTTTAACGTCATCAAAGACATTACAGGTTTTACTTTATTTTGGTGAATGATAACGTAATCCTTCATGCTCTCTATATATTCTATGTTATTCAGCGGGATTTCAATCTTCTTGTAATTAGAAAGTATCGATATTATCTGCTTTGTCGGGCTGCAATAAAAATTCTTCATGTTAATTCGTTCTTCAACCTTCTTAACCATCTGCTTAAAACGTTCATAAGTAGCATCAAACATCAGGTAATCAACTACATTATTTTCAAAACCTTCAAATGCATATTCAACTGATGAGCTAGTTAACACTATCATTGGTCTAGTATCTAATAATTTTATATTCTGAATAGTAATTCCCAACATACTCGGCTCGACGAACACTACATCTACGCTGTTCTCATTTAAATATTTTAATGCATACGATCCAGCGGTATAAGTTTTGATAAGTCTTAACATATTAGATCTCTCAATGTAGTTTCTCAGTAAGTAAACGAACCTCAAGTTGTTGTTAAGTACCACACAGGTAATAGACATAGCTTTAGTTATTATTCTTTAAAAATATCATCGTCCAAATACTGTGTACTGAACGGAGGTATCAACCGATTAAATGTAAAAGCTCATTACATGTATCATTTTTTATAGGGATCCTTTTAATTAAGACGAATAAATACTACCTGTTAAGATGAATATAATGTGAATAATTTTATGTCTATATTTTTCAAAATTAAGACGCTTTAATGCCTTTGGCAGATACGTTTCTTCATATTATGGATACAAATAAAACCCTCTAATATTTATTTAAAGGAAAATGAAACATTTTGATGGTCTATATGGAGATTTAAATTTTAACTCTCAAAGAGATTATATCTTTTTGGAAAGGATTGAAACCAGGAGCGTAAGTTTCGACTGGGTAATCGATACTCATATTCATCCACACTTACACCAGATCTTTTTTATTGATTCCGGCATAGTGGATTTCACGGGTCCTGTCGAAGCAGAGAGACTCAAAACTCCATGCATTTTAATCATCCCACCAAGTACGCCACATGGATTAAAATACAATCAGGATATTAAAGGATCTATATTGACAATTTCAGATACAGTTATTGAAGAGATTTTTAGAAACATCCCATCCATCTTAGTAAACCTTGAATGTTTTCACCAACTTTCTTTTCTTAACAAGAAAGACTACTCCTACATAAAAATAAAAACAGTACTTGAAAACATACATGGTGAACTGTTTGGAAACGAAACGGACAGAAATTATATGTTGAAAAGCTGTTTTGTACAGCTTTTTATATACTTACTGAGATCTCTTCATAGTAATGAAAAAACCGTAATCAAGGACACAAATATTACGCTGCAGCATTTTAAAAAATTTAAATCATTGGTTCGAAAAAATGAAGTGCATGTGAGTATACCTTCACTCGCAAAGGAAATAGGAGTTAGCACTGTTCACCTAAACAGGATTTGCAAAAAGGTATCAGGCCAAACAGCATTATTGATCGTAGAGGAACATAAAATAGAGCAAGCAAAAAATTATCTTACACATACCAGCTATTCTGTCTCTGAAATTGCATATCATCTAAATTTTGAATATCCAAATTATTTTGCCAGGCTCTTCAGGAAAATCAGTGGAATGAGCCCCAGCCAGTACAGAAAAGAAAAAAGGAAATAACGAAGATATATTATAAACAATACAATATGGTTCAGCATTATAACTATCTAGTTAAGTTTTCCAGCTATTAATTTTTTCACAAAACCCCTCACATAAGAATAAGGAGGGGTGCTTTATCCAAGAGCCAAGAAAAAGTAAGATGATGTATGTAATTAGCATGATGAACATCTGCCCGTTAATTTAGTTAAATCTCTTCTAACGACACTTAATTACCTCCGGGATGTAAATTGCTTGGAACCGCTGTAGGGATGTTACGATCAAAACTATTGTCATTCAAGCTTTGAAGAAATTGAATAATTGCCGCTTTATCGTTGTCTCCAATGCCCCGCAGTTTTGGGTCAAGCTGTCCGTTTGAAACATGACTGTTTTGTGAACGGCCTCTTCCAACTTGTTCATAAAAATCCAGCACCTGTGACAGTGAATTAAATACACCACTGTGCATGTATGGAGCCGTTAAAGCTAAATTTCTAAGTGAAGGTGTTCTAAAAGCATAACTTCCGGAGGCGCCACCATCGGTTGGCAACTTACTATTATCAGGCACAGATAGTACATGCAACTGGTAGTCTGAGAACATGGGTCCACTGTGACATTTATTACAGCCGTTTTGATGGAAAGCTCTCATACCCTGCAGCTGCACATTGCTGAGTGCACCGGTTTCTCCCCGAATATAGCGGTCATAAGGTGCATTATTTGAAACAATACTTCTTTCGAAACTAGCGATTGCTTTGCTCACATTTAGCATAGTTAGAGAATTGGGGCCGTAACTGTTGTTAAACAATTGCACGTAAGCAGGTATTGCTCTCAGGCGACTAACAACCGAATCCAGTACGATGGCTGGCGCTAACTTATGCCCCATCATTTCCTCAAGGGTTTGAATCGGCTGTATACATTGCAATTCAAGGCCACTCGTGCGATTATCATAAAACATAGCAGCTTTGGCGGGATCGTATTGTCCATTCGAATCCATTCCATTAAAACCTACATTTATAATTGTCGGGGTATTTCTTTTACTGAACTTTATGTCATTTGGAAAACTAAAATGACGGGAAGTTCCGATTCCGGATGCATTAGTGCCGATTGCAAGGTCAAGGTTGTCTGTATAGCCCAGGGAGGCATGGTGGCAACTTGCACATGCAACATCTTTTGATCCGGACAATATAGGATCCCAAAAAAGCAGCCTTCCCAGTTCGATCTTTTGATTGGATGAAGGATTGTCAGTAGGTGACAGTACTGCTAAAGGCAGGCTACCTAAAGAGTCAAAATTTTCCCTTGTTGCATCAGTCTTTTTGCAATTAAAAAGTAAGATGGGAAAAATAAAAATAATCAAAACGATAACATGCCGCTTCATAAAAAAGGAAAGATGAGTTAACCTAAGACAAATGAATGCTCTACGCAACACTCCGGGATGATCAATTAATAATTTCCTATTTTACTACATTGATTTTAATGGATGTGGAATCAATGCCTTTTACGCATGCACCACTTTTTGCGCTGTTCCAGGCATTTTCAAGTGACTGTGATGTAGAATCATAAGCTAAGGTCTTAGCACTTACGCTAACGGTGTAAGTTCCGGCCTGTTTAAAAGTTATATAGTTCGTCTTGCTTGTTGTAAGTGTATAAGTTTTTGAAGCGGTAGCAGGCGTTACAGTCCAGCGACTTACATTCGCTGTAGACGACAGATTAACAGCTACTGTTTCCCCGATTGTTGCCTGCTCCGTAGAAGCAGATAGAGAGATTTGTGACGCACTATCTGTGGTTTTATTGCAGGCAAACATGCTTAAGGTAACTAAGGCTGATAGAATACAAAAGGAAGTTTTCATAATAATTTTTTTTAAGATTAATTAAGCTGGCTTGTATTTATCAGCCAGCATGTACAAGCCAGATACATTTTGTTATTAAAAGGTTGGGTAAAATATCATCGTTATAAAAAATTTACGCGATGTGGAAAATCCTGATTCAATTACAAACATCCTTAGGCAGCATTCATACTATCATTTAAGATGCTTAAAGAGTATACGAAATAACAACACCGCTATCTATTTTTTTTTGAAGAAAATCTTTTACTAACAATTGTATAAACCTGGTTAAATAAACCGGTAATATTTTTTTCACTAAAAGGCTATTCAGTGATGATCAGAAGTGATTCGTTACATCCGGATCACAGTTTTATCTTCAGGCCTGTTTCCAGGTTCAGGTAATTTTGAAAAGTTCTGACCGGAGTTTCATCATTGATGGTAGTTAATCCCAGTCTAACAAGCGGTCTTAATTGGAGCGACAATCCGGGAGTGATTTTATATTGAATTCCAATGCCAAACAATCCATCAAGATAAACCTTCTTCAAACCTGTAATAGAAGTTTTTTCAGTATATTGATTAGAAGAAGTTCCAATATTTATTAATGACCTGCTTTGAGTTAGAAAATTTACAGAAAGCCCCGCTTCGGGATTTAATACAAATCTATCACGTTGCCATGCATAATTGATAGATACCGGTAAACCAATATAACTGATGACTGAACTGGAAGCATTGATCGTTATGCTATCTCCGGGAGTTAGTACATTACCGGCCCGCGATGACAGGTAGGAATAGCCGGAAGAGCTGGTTAACACGTATCTTGTCCTGCCATTGTTATCACCTCTTGCATACAGTTTGCCTGCCTTGATATTAGTTTCAACGTTTGAAAAGACAAGGCCGGATTGAATAAAGAAGTCATTATTTAATCCATAGTTTACTAATATTCCGGCACTGAAAGAACTTCCATGGCCTTCAGATTTCTTAACATCATCCTTGTCTAATCCTCTGCCCCCCTGCCGTTTTCCGTCCACTAAGTGTCTATAGCTAAAATTCAGGGAACCAAAAGGCAAAATGGATATGCTATGTATTGGTTGAAGTTTTACTGATGCTTTTTTCAACGTGTTAAAATAATTATTGGCATCGATAAAGGGCACATGAATATCATTCAATTTTAACTCGAAAGTGGAGCGTTGAATTGACTGCTGAGATACCGAAGCTAATAAAGCTGATTTTTCCGGCGCATCGCTTTGTACCTTCTTCACATTACTGTCTAACTTGTTAAATGAATTTGAAAGCCACTTTAATGATCCATTCGACTTATCATCAATCAAGTGGCTGATAGTCTCATTACCATTAGCTGAGTGATTCTTCTTTCTATAAGACGATCTGTTTTGCTCCCTTATCCGTAAAGATTTGCGGTTAACATAGTTCTTGTTATTTGTGGCACTTTGGCGTAAAGGATCACTGCCATTCGGTAAAATGGTGGCTGATGAATAGTTGACCTTTTGATGGATGCCACTAAGGTTCACTGTATCATATTGCCTGAAAGATTTAGTATAAGATCGTAATTCTGTTACCGTATGCTTATTTTCTCCAGGCCAGGCATTTATATTGCCACCCACTGGCGACTTTAAATTCTCTTTGGAAAGTTGCTGTAAAGATGTATCCAATGGATAAATTTTATTGAAGCTTTTGGCATGCGGCGATGTAGCTAGTGGATCAGTATGTTTTATCGTGATTTTTTTTGTAGTTAAAGAAAGATAAACAACGAAAAGGGTTGATGAAATGATCAGTATGCCTAGTAATTTAATAAAGCTCTTAAACCCGGTGTGATTTCTCGCTGTTACACCACCTTTATTATTGATACTTTCATCTACGGCTTTCCAGATATCGGACGGAACAGGTTCCCGCCGGCCGTCAAGTGCATCCTTAAATATTTTGTCAATATCGTTCAGGTGTTTCATTTTTATAAATACAGACCTTTAATTCTTTCCTTTTTTTTTGCTTTAGCAAGCTTCCCTTTAAGCCATTTCCTAGCGTCGTGTAAATTAGATTTTGACGTACCTTCCGAAATATTCAGCATCTCAGCAATCTCTTTGTGCTGGTAACCTTCGAAAACATACAGATTAAAGACCATTCGATATGCTGTAGGTAATTCCTGGATTAAGCCTTCCAGTTCTTTCGCAGCAAGATTGGAAATAATATCCTCATTTGTATCAGCAATATAGTCCGATATACTGCTTAAATTAAGGGCTGGCTGTCTAGCTGCCTGGGAACGATAGCGTTGCAGGGCCGTATTCACCATAATTTTCCTAACCCAGCCTTCAAAAGAACCTATATCTGCATATTGATGCAGGGAGGAAAACATTTTAATAAAACCCTCCTGAAG
>CAXTDO010000200.1:0-8656 GCA_964242315.1 uncultured Flavihumibacter sp. | reverse complement strand
TACCGAATACGAATTTTCTGTTTTTTACTCAAAGGCTAAGAATCAGGTGAAGGACCATCCAAAAGACCCAGGCGCTGATACCTCCGAAATGAAATTTTGGCTGAGGAAGATCTACCACAGCAAGGTTACGTCCTACTGTTGCCATAGAGCCTTTGTCATAGTACTCGAATTCTTCTACCTGATCGGGTGACCGTCTTTCGATCTTCCTAAGATTTTCAGCTAAAAGTTTGGCTTGCTGTATTGCAACAGATGCAACTTGCGGATGACTGTTCGGGTAACCGGGCGTTTCCATATATGCAATATCTCCTATTGCGTAAATATTTTCGCTGCCCTGTACCCTGTTATGCCGGTCAACCTTAATTCTATTGCCCCTTGCCACCAGTTCAGGTTGTATTCCGGCAGGAAGGTTTCCTTTTATACCTGCAGCCCATATTACCGTAGAGGCCTTGATTTCCTTGCCGTTATTTAGATGAACTGTTTGTCCGTCATAATCGGTTAGCCGCGTGGTTAACAAAACGGTAACACCCAGTTTTTCCAAATATTTGATTGATTTAGCAGATGCTGTATCACTCATATTTTCCAGCACTTCTCCTCCCCCTTCCAATAGATAGATCTTCATTTGTTTAAAGTCCAGTTCGGGAAAGTCTTTTGGAAGAACGTATCTTTTCATTTCTGCAATAGCACCGGATAGTTCTACGCCGGTTGGGCCACCGCCAACAATCACTACCGTCATCAGCTTTTCCTGCTCTTCTTTGCTTGTGGCTACTTCTGCTTCCTCAAAATTCTGCAGCAACCGGTGCCGGATTCCAAGAGCTTCCGTAGTGGATTTCATCGGCAAGGCATTAGCTGACACCCTTTCATTTCCAAAGAAATTGGTGGTAGCACCGGTTGCAATTACCAGTACATCGTATTCTATTGTTGCTCCGTCAGTAATGATCTTATTTTCGGCCTGTACAATTTCCTTCACAGTAGCCATCCTGATATGGATATTGTGACTGTTTTGAAACGCTTTACGGAGTGGAAAAGAAATATTGCTTGCATCAAGTCCGGCGGTAGCCACCTGATAAAACAATGGCTGAAACTGATGATAATTGAATTTATCAACTAATGTGATCTCAAAACCGGCCCGGTTTTTCAATTCCCTTGCCAGGCGCAAACCGGCGAATCCGCCACCAATTATTACAAGTTTCATGTGTCATGTATGAGATGTGAGCTATGAAGTATGAGGTAAGAAGAACTAATCTTTCTTACCTTATACCCTACTTTCAAGTTAACAGTATTATTTACAATAAGTTGCAATTTTATTCAAAACTAGTAAGTAAAAATCTGTTCTATCTCATACCCCATACCTCAAGCCTCACACCTGATTCCTCAATAAAGCAAACGTACCTTAATAGTATCCTTTACCAGTTTGAGCAGTTCAAAGGCGGTAGATGATAGTTTCTTATCTACGTCCAGAACAACATAGCCTATATCATCATTTGTTTTTAAATATTGTGCCAGTATATTGATATGATGTTTGGACAGTTCTGTGTTAATGGCAGACAACACACCGGGTACATTGTTATGGATATGTAAGATTCGGTGTGTGCCTTCCTGGGCAGGCATGCTGATAGGTGGAACGGTGTGCGAACCTATCGTCATTCCCATTTCAAGGAACTGGTATAATTTATTACTTACGTCCTCGCCGATGTTTTGTTGCGCTTCTTCAGTAGATCCACCAATATGGGGTGTTAAAATAACATTAGGCAGGTTCTGAAGAGAAGATTGAAAACTTGCTCCGTTTTTTTCCGGTTCTACCGGAAAAACGTCAATAGCTGCCCCTGATAATAACCCGTCGGTAATTGCCTTACTCAATGCATCCAGGTCCACTACCTCTCCCCTTGCATAATTAATTAGGATAGCGCCTTTTTTGAATGACTTCAAAACTGCTTTGCTGATAAGGTTTTTTGTCTGACTGGTTTCAGGCACATGAAGCGTAATAATATCGGCCTGACCCACCACCTCTTTAAGAGATTTTTTTGCTACGGCATTTCCAAGGGGAAGCTTGGTAACCACATCGTAGAAGATAATCTTCATGCCGAGAGCCTCTGCTAATACACTTACCTGAGTGCCTATGTTACCGTATCCAATGATTCCAAGGGTTTTACCACGCAGTTCATAACTTCCGGTTGCTTCTTTCAGCCATATTCCATCGTGAGCCGCTCTGTTTTTATCGGGTATCCTACGGATGAGCATGATAGACAATCCGATCACCAGTTCAGCAACAGAACGGGTGTTGGAATAGGGCGCATTGAATACTACTACTCCGTGCTGCCGTGCACTTTTAAGATTAACCTGATTTACGCCGATGCAAAAACAACCGATTGCCTGTAATTTGCGCGCTGCGTTTAACACCGCCGGGGTAATTTGTGTTTTTGACCTGATCCCAAGCAGGTGTACGTCTTTGATTTCCTTAATTAAATCTTCTTCACTCAGCGCGCCATTGATTCTTTTTACCGAAGCATAACCGCCTTCCTTGAAATGTGTTGCTGCTGCCTCACTAATATTTTCCAGTAATAAGATCTTTACTTTTTCTTTTGGATAGCTTGTTTTTTGATTTTCCATTGTATCATGTACGCTTTCTGAAACAATTCTTTGAGTTGTGCAAATATGAAATATAAATTTCAAATAAAAACAAAAGAAACAGCGTATAAGTAAACATGAACCAAGTTGGGTGCTTACTTTTGCCACGTTTAATAATATAAAAAGTACCCTGGTGAGAAATGTCTGCAGACTGGTTGTTGTTGTAATGTGTGTAATTTCTTGTAGGAATTCCGATAAGAAGAATAAAGTGGTAATGGCGCCTGTTGATACTACTATAAGGCAGGTAGTGGATACTGCCGGGCAACTTTCAGAGGCTGAATTTGCACATTATCATAATTCCTGTAAAAATTTCTTTAACCAAATACTACCGGCAGGCGTTTTTAACGGAAGTATCCTGGTAGCCAAAAAAGGAACCGTTGTTTTTGAAGAAACAACAGGATTTACCGACCCGAAACTAAAACAAGATACGCTGACATCCCGAACGGCTTTTCATCTTGCCTCTATCTCAAAAACATTTACTGCGATGGCGGTGCTCAAGCTAAACGAAGAAGGAAAGCTTAGTTTGCAGGATACGCTTTCCAAGTATTTCAAGGATTTTCCGTATAAGGGTATTACCATCAAAATGCTGCTGAGTCATCGGAGCGGATTGCCAAACTACCTGCATTATTTTGAAAAATATAAGTGGGATACCAGAAAAATGGTGGTTAACACGGATGTACTGCGGTCGTTGTACGATTATCATCCCCCGCTGGACTTTCCTTCAGGCAAGCATTTCGCCTATTGCAACACCAACTTTGTTTTACTGGCCCTCATTGTGGAAACAGTAAGCGGCGAATCCTTTAAAACTTATCTTGAAAATACATTTTTTCGCCCTTTGCAAATGCACGACACTTACGTATTTTCACCGGCTGATATGAGCCGGGCACTTCCATCATTCGAATGGAATAACCGTAAGTATCCCTACGAGTTTCTGGATGTTGTTTATGGAGATAAGAATATCTACAGTACTGCGGAAGACATGTTAAAATGGGACCAGGCCCTATATCCTGGCAGGTTGTTCACCAAACAAACTCTGGACAGTGCCTTTGCCCCTTATAGTTTTGAAAAGCACGGCAACCGTAATTATGGCTTTGGCTGGAGGATGACATTCCTTCCAAACGGCAAAAAGCTATTGTATCATAACGGCTGGTGGCACGGCAGCAACACTGTTTTTATAAGGTTGATAGATGAAGAAGCGGTGATTATCGTATTAAGCAATAAATATAACCGTCGGATCTATTCCACCAAGAACCTCTGCAATCTCTTTGGAGACTATATGCAGAGTGGTGATTTTGAAGAGTAACCAGGTATGGGGTATGAGGTTTGAGGTATGAGGTAGGCGACCCTTCCAGGGCTTAAACAATTTCTCCAGAAGTCACATTTATTATTTGTAAACATCCTGATATGTTCTGTAATTTGTACATGATGTACAAACCTCATACCTGATACCTAATACATGCAAATACTAACATCTGAACAGATACATCAATGGGATGCCTTCACTATTGAGCAGGAGAAGATCAGCTCACTGGAACTAATGGAAAGGGCTGTAACAAAATGTATGGAATGGCTGGCTGCGCATCACTATCTCGAAAACGAATTCCTTGTTTTTTGCGGCAAAGGTAATAATGGTGGTGATGGGTTGGGGCTGGCGAGATTATTATGAGACAAGAAATGCAAGGTTACCGTGTACATTCCTGAGTTGGGTAACAAGGGAACAGATGATTTCCAGGCTAATCTTTCCAGGCTTCAGGAAATGGCCGTTGATATTCACTTTCTACCATTGGAAGATCAGTTCCCCACTGTTTCGCCACAAGCGATACTTATTGATGCCTTATTTGGATCAGGTTTAAACAGACCGGCTGATACTGCTACCGGGAATTTGATCAGGCACATTAATGACAGCGGTAATCAAATACTGTCTATTGACATACCAAGCGGTATGTTTACAGATAAAACGTCTAAAAGTAACGTGGTAATAAAAGCTACTCACACCTTAACCTTTCAGACATATAAGCTTGCCTTTTTAATTCCGGAGAACGAAGAATATTTTGGAACGATTCATATTTTAGATATTGGCCTGGCTGCCGATTTCTTGACAGGCCTTCAACAAGGTTTGGAACTGATGGAGAAGTCATTTATTAAAAACATCTATAAACCAAGAAAATTATTTGCACATAAAGGATCTTACGGCCATGCCCTGATGATGACAGGGAGTTACGGAAAAATAGGTGCGTCGGTATTGTCTTCGAAGGCGTGTTTGAGAATTGGCGTCGGTCTGTTAAGTGTCATGATTCCTTCCTGCGGTTATAATATTCTTCAAACTTCTGTTGCCGAAGCTATGGCGATGCCGGACGAGGGGGAAAAGTTCATTACCAAAGCAAGCATGCATGCCGATCTTTCAAAATACAATGCAATAGGAATTGGTCCGGGTTTAGGAACGGAAGATGCTACCGTGGAAGCAGTGGATCAACTGTTATCAATATATAGATCTCCGGTAGTTATAGATGCCGATTGCCTGAATATTCTGGCAAAGCATAATGATTTGCTGAATAAATTAACACCCTTCTCCATTCTTACACCTCATCCAAAAGAGTTTGAAAGATTATTCGGCAAAACCGAAGATGATTTCGAAAAAATTGAACTAGCAAGAAAAAAAGCTACCGAGCTACAGTTGATCATCGTTTTGAAAGGTCACAATACGCTGATTGCTTTACCGGATGGAAAGGCTTATTTCAACAGTACCGGCAATGCAGGAATGGCTACCGGCGGCAGCGGTGATGTGCTAACGGGTATCATTACAGGGTTATTAGCTCAAAAATATACGCCTGAAGAGGCGGCACTGCTTGGTGTTTACATTCATGGAATGGCTGGCGACTACGCCGCAGAAAAATGGACTCAGGAAGCGATGATTGCTGGTGATATTGTAGAGTGTTTGGGGGATGCGTTTAAGGACATTGCTAATGAAAACCTATAAGGTTTTTAAAACCTTATAGGTTAAAGCCCAGCCTCTCAAAACTGCAACACAAAAGCAGTCCCCTCCCCTTCCTTTGACTGCACCTGTATGTTACCTTTGTGCAGCATCATAATTTGTTTGCACAGGCTCAGCCCGATGCCACTCCCGTTCTTTTTTGTAGTGAAGAATGGGATGAAAATTTTATCCATCACTTCGTCAGTCATGCCGATTCCATTGTCGGCAACCTTTATTAATGTTTTATGATTAGAGGCTAAAAAAGCAGATAAGATCACCTTGGCGTTGGGTTTTTCTTTTACCGCTTCAATACCGTTTACCAGTAAGTTGATGAGCACCTGTTCTATCAAACTTGCGTCAATATCAAGTGCCAGGTCAGTGTCCATGAGAATAATTTCCAGATCGATGTTTTTCTGGTCTAGCGTTGGCTGCATCAGTTGCTGCAAATTTTCAAACAGATCCCTTACATATACATTTTTAAGATTAGGCGTTGTTATCTTATTTAGATTCCGGTATGTTTCGGCAAATTTCAATAAGCCTTCACTTCTTCTTTTAATCGTATCTATTCCCAATTCCAGGTCATCAAGACTTCCGCCTTCATTCTTTAAACTTTTCATAGACTCCTGTAACCTGCTTTTCAACGTTTCGGCAAGTGAAGATATTGGTGCGATAGAGTTCATGATCTCATGCGTCATCACACTCAACAGTTTTTGCCAGGCCCTTGATTCCGTTTCATCCAAAGCTTCGTTCACATTTTGAAAGGCAATTAATTTATAGATGATGCCGTCTGTCTGGAAAGCGGTGGCCGAGAGCAAAATCTTGAAGGCGTTCTTCTCCAAATGAGCGGTACCTACTTTATTTTCACCTGGTTTCAACGTCATGATTTCTTTGTACAGTCCTTCGTCACGCCTGCTTAACGAATGAATCGTTTTAAGATAGGGTAACTGCAACATCCTCTTCAACGATTCATTCATCCATACTACAGTGCCATCATCCTGTTGATAAGACAAGATACCCGTGTCTACCAGCTCCAATATTTTTTGAAGGTACTGGTATTGGGTTTCTTTCTCTTTGCTCATCACTTTAAAAGTGGAATTGATTTCGTTAAAGCCTTTCCGCATGGGCTGTAATTCAAGCGGGGCGTGCTTTACATCAAAGTGCCTGGAGAAATCGCGGTAATGAACAGATTCAACAAACTGATCCAACTCTACATGAACCTTTCGTTGAAAGCGGTAAAATTCTATAACCTGGTAAAAAACAATCGGAGCTATAAAAGCCATAAATTGAAAAAAACCACTCACTAACAGGTATGCAGCACCGCTGAGTGTTGCAAATAATAGTAACACGCGAATTAAAATGCTCCACTCAACTTTTTTAAATATCATATTTACTTAATCTTCGGTATAACGCCGTGCGGGTAAGTCCCAATTCTTTTGCAGCTTTTGTGATGTTACCGTTATGCTTTTCAATCACACGAAGTATGGTATTTTTTTCAACTGCGCTGAGTTTAGATTCCTCCTTCTCAGAGCTTGATAGCTGCGGAGCTTCAAGTGGAGAAAAGATAAGGTCCTTTGCATACAACACGTCGCCATCAGACATAATCACCGCACGCTCGATTGTATACTGCAACTCACGCACGTTACCCGGGAAGGGATATGCAAGCAGGGCATGAAGGGCTTGATCATCAAACGGCAGGCCCTGCTTAAAATATTTATTGCTATAGATATTAGTGAAATGCTTTGCGAGTAAAATAATATCGCTTCCTCTTTTACGCAAGGGCGGCAAATTGATTTCTACGGTGTTGATTCGATAAATCAGATCTTTGCGGAAACGATTTTCATTGCCAAGCTCTTGTAAAGGAAGATTGGTAGCACATATCAGTCTGATATCTATGGGAATGGGTTGATTGGTGCCAAGTCTGGTGACCTGCCTGTTTTGCAGCACGCTTAATAACTTGGCTTGCTGGTGCAGCGAAATGTTTCCAATCTCATCCAGGAACAGCGTACCTCCTTCCGCCGCTTCAAATCTTCCAACCCTGTCCTCACGGGCATCAGTAAATGCTCCTTTTTTATGTCCGAATAATTCACTCTCGAACAGTGACTCGGTAAGCGCACCAACATCAACCTTTACGTAAGGTTTGGCTGAACGGAGCGATTGCTGGTGAATTGCTTTTGCTATCAGGTCCTTACCGGTGCCGTTCTCACCAAGGATCAGGATATTTGCGTCTGTTGGTGCTATTTTTTCCAGCTTGTAAAACATGTCCTGCATCGGCTCCGATTCACCCAATAGTTCCTTGCCTACAATAGAACCGGTATTTTTTTCATACGAAGAGGCTGTTTTTGAAAATCCTTTTTTTGAAAGCGCATCTTTAATGATGAGCAGTAATTTTTCGTTATGCCAGGGTTTTACAACAAAGTCGGCAGCTCCTTCTTTCAAAGATCGAACGGCTAAATCAATATCTCCGTAAGCCGTGATCATAATTACGGCTGCTTCAGACTTATATTCCCTGATTTTTTTAAGCCAGAACAGTCCTTCATTTCCGGTATTGATGGAGCTGTTAAAGTTCATGTCAAGAAGAATAACATCGAAACTTTGCTTTGACAAAAGAGAACGAATGTTTTCAGGATTTTTTTCAGTGATCACTTCTTTCACTTCTGTTTTCAGCAGCAATCGCACAGCGGTCAGCACATCAGTATCGTCATCAATCACCAGTATGCAGGCATTTTTTAAAGTCATAATGTAATCGGGTATGGGGTATGAGGTATGAGGTAAAACCAATATCTTTTATAATATTTTTTTTAAATACAGCACAAGTTAATTATCTATTATCAATTTATGTTTACTTAAGAGTTCTCTTAATGATTTCCTCATACCCCATACCTGATACCTCATACCTGAGCAGCCTGACGCGTCCTAAAATAACTATACACTAAAAACAGTGTATTATGTTACAGAAGGAATCAGAGATTAAAGTCAAAGATGAGGAGAGAAGACCTCATTTCAGTAAGCAGACCATTCAGGAAGTTGTTCGTGCCATAGAACGGGGAGCGAAAAGGAGAG
>CAXTDO010000199.1:0-8672 GCA_964242315.1 uncultured Flavihumibacter sp. | reverse complement strand
GGCAGGATCGGTGTTGATGGCATCACAGTCTGTTGTGCAACCAAACCCTGCTAAACCCGTAAGAATCGATATATAAATCAGTGTTTTTTTCATGTTCGCAATTATTTAAGTTTGAAGTTAACATTCACACCATAGGTTCTTGTAGAAGGTAAGCTGGTACCTTCTATCCCTGCATATCTCACGTTTGAACCAAAGCTTGCTTCAGGGTCTACGTTGTCAGTGTGTTTTAATAAAGTGAGAAGGTTACGTGCCACCAGTGATACCTGGATGGAGCGGATCAATGGAACTTTGCTGAACATTTTTTCAGAAATTCCGTAGCCCAGGGTAACCTGGCGCAACTTGATATAATCACCGCTCAATACGCTTACCTTCTGTACGTTTTGTGCAAGCGCCTGGTAGTAATTCTGCGCAGAAGCAGCTACAGTATTAGGAGTTCCGTCTGCATGAACACCAACGGTAATACCTGTTTCTCTTCCATTTAAAGTTTCCTGATCCAAGCCTCTGTATAAGGTATAAAACTTGGTAGCAGACAACACTTTGTTACCAAAATTGTAATCCACCAGGAAAGAAAGGGTAAGCGCTTTAAAAGTAAGTTCATTGTTTACGCCGCCATATAATGTAGGCAGTGTACCACCCATCCTGATGATGTTGCCGGAGACAGGCAAACCTGAAGCATCTACGATAATATTTCCTTTCGCATCATATTTATAATCATGCACCAGAATCTGGGGACCAGACAGGCCTTTTACAAATGCCGTATAGGCAGCACCGTGATTAGGACGGTTGGTACCCAGCGATACATCATTACCGGTAGCATCTGTTTCCAGGATCTTGTTGGAAACGGTGGTCATGTTTACTGAAATGTTCCAGTTGAAATTCTTTGCGGCAACCGGAGTACCTGTAACTAATACTTCCAAACCGGTATTTTGTGTAGAACCCGTACCTACAACTGTACTTGAATAACCCGTTGACGTGCTCAGGTTGGCAGACTGTATCTCATGTTTTGTTTTACGGGAAAAATAGGAGATGTCGAAACCTAAACGGTTCTGAAAAAATTTCAGTTCAGTACCTATTTCAATTTCATCCAGTGTGAAAGGTTTCAGGAACAGGTTGGGAAGGCTTCCGCTGAAATTACCGGTTGGTATTCCATTAATGGCATTTCCCACACCATAATAAGTAGAGGTCTGATAAGGTGATCCCGGTTCTCCGCTTGTTTGTGCGTAAGAAACACGCAGTTTACCGTAAGTAAGCGCCGGCGCATCTATAAGGTCGGAGAAGATAAAGCTTCCCGATACGGATGGCGTGAAGATGCTGCGGTTAGCGCTTGGCAAAGTAGAATAGGCATCATATCTGCCGGTAGTATTTAAAGTAAGGATGTTTTTGTAGCTTAAATCCAGCGTATAATAAGCTGAATGAACTTCAGATTTTGAATATCCGTAAGACCTTCCGTAATTCAGTACGTTAGTCCAGCTATACAGATATGGCAATACAAAAGGACTACCGCTGACACCCGTCATTTCGTATTCATTTTTTCTAAGATTGGCTCCTACCGCAACATTCAGGTTAATACTTGATGTTAAGTTTTTTGTAGCGCCTATCAGTCCATCAACGTTAAGCTCAGATGTTCTTGCCTGATTTATACCATCCAGTCCGCCTTTAAAGCCGGTGGAATAAGCGGTTCCCCAGGGAGTAACTTTAAAGCTGCGGTCATTTTCAAGATCGTAACCTACACGTGCTTGTGCATATAGCCAGTTTGTTACATCGTAACGGGCCGATACAGACGATATCAAACGTTTCCTGCCCAGGTTGTTTATGTACTGATTCACTACAAACCAAGGATTGGTAACATACTCATCGTCACTCCACCTGGTTTCGATACCTGTTATCGGGTCAAAACCGGGCTTTAGGATGTCTTCATTAATATTATTAGCGAGGAATAATCCATTGTTGGGATTCATCGGTCCATCACTCAACTGAGGACGGTTCTTAGAATTCTCATCAATGTAATTTGCCACAACATTGATCTTCAGTTTATCGGTTACTTTCTGCTCCAGGTTTAAATTAATCGTTTTCCTGTCAAGTCCGCTGTTACGTACGATAGATTTGTTATCTAGGTTAGACATTGACAAACGGAATGATCCCCTGTCGGTACCACTGGAAACAGACACTGTGTTGGTGAAGGATGGACCGGGCCTGTAGAAATTCTTGATATTATCTTTATAAGCCGAATAAGCGTATTGCTTACCATCAAACTGCACCACTTGTGAACCATCCAGCCTGGCACCCCAGCTCAACCTCCCTGCGATCTGAGCGTTTGCAGCAGTGGTAGGTTTCTGGCCTTGCTGTCCCTGCCCGTAAACATATTGATAATCAGTGTAGTCAATTGCTTTGTCAACAGCATAGTTACCATTGTATTCAACGGAGAAAGTGCCTTTTTTACCGGTTTTAGTAGTAATCAGGATTACGCCGTTAGAAGCTCTTGCGCCGTATAAAGCGGAAGCGGACTGTCCTTTCAACACAGTCATGGTTTCGATATCATCAGGATTTAAGTTACCTATACCATCGCCATTGTCTGAGCCGCCCCACTCGCCTGCACTACCGCGTTGCGAATTATCGATAGGTACTCCATTAATGACAAAGAGAGGCGCACCACCGGAGTTCATGCTGGGCATGCCTCTCAGAAGGATACGGGCAGTTCCACCCGGTCCGCCGTTGGTACCATGTACATTTAAACCGGCCACACGTCCGGAAAGCGAAAGCGCCACGTTCGTTTCGCGCGCCTTGTTCAGAAGATCACCACCAACAGTAGTAACCGCGTATCCCACTTTTCTGGCTTCTTTAGAGATACCAAGTGCCGTAACAACCACTTCTCCTAATTCTGAAGAAGATGGGTCAATAAGTATTAGTATATTATTTTCATTTGGCTCAACCCGCTCGGTTTTGGTGGTATAACCAATAAAAGATAGTTCAAGGTCTACAGCACCGGCGGGAACATTTAAGGAGAAAGAACCGTCGTTAGTGGAAACGGTTTGAATATTTTTGCCTTTTACTTTAACAGTGGTGCCGGCGAGCCCCTGCGAGGATTTGGAATCTTTGATATTGCCCGTCAACTGCCTTGTCTGAGCAAGTACCACAACATGCAACAAGAGCAGCATGCATAGTTGAGTCATTTTTTTCATTATACGCTAGTTTTGGTTAAAAAGAACTGGTTATCGATTTTATTTAAAAGAAACTATCACAATCAGGAGCAGATACCAGCCTGAGTTTTCTTATATTAATTTTCGAATGAATAATTCTTATACATTTCTGTAGCAAGACCGATGGTACTTACAGGACACTGAAGTGGTTAATCAGGCGCTTAAGGGGTGTTTAAACATCAAATCAGGTGTTAAAGATAGGGAGAAAGAATTAACAATTAAATAAATCACTGGTGTTAAAGTGAGGTTAACGAATGTTTGGGGTAATAAGGGGAAACCAATAGTAATAATCCTATGAAAAATTTCATACGTCTGTTCTGTAATAATATCGTCAAACCTAAAATCTCGTATGGACTGTTATCAGCGACCAGCAGTCAGGTATCGGGCGATAAAAAATGACAAGCTTTCCTTCTGATAGCTTATAGCTGACGGCCGATAGCATATCATTCCACAAGTACTTTTATTCAACGTATGGTTTGTCTCACCTCATGACCTGATTGTGTCAGTTCATGTTCATTCCGGTTTACAAAATTTTATCTATTGAATAATTTTGCGTGAGGATTTCGATAATCAAACACAAGAAAATGAGGAGGATCAAACAATGGAAAAGCATTCTTTTTTAACCAACCCAACTATGCTCAATCATTTGCCCAGGATTTACAGCATGATGCAGATTGTCAGCATGATGGTATTTGGTTTTGTAGTTAGTCAGCCTATGTTTTTTGTGATGGCTGTTAACAGCTTTTCCAAAAGCATCCATCTATCACCGAAAAAGTTATTGGCAAAACTGGCTGGTAAACTAAAGTTCCATTCTAAATTTCTAAATTTTGTTATTTTAATGATAGTTGTATTTTTGTTTCTATTGCAAAATCGTTTCGTTGAAAATGTTTTGTTGATTGCTGCCTTATTGATGGTTTTCGTAGTAATAAGCCGATTGCTTACTGTTAAGAAAACACAGTTGCCCGCCAACCAGATGATGTATCATTGGAAATAACAACACCACTTGCCCTGATTGATTTGAATACCAGTTATAAAAAATATTGAGAATATTGTATATGTGTATAAGTACAGCAATGTCAAGCATACAATGACGGTTATAACACTTCATGTACCATTTTCTACAATTCATTGTTTTTGCTGTTGACAATAAATATTTAATAAATTAATTTAGGTATTACAAACTAAAATGTATGCAACACAGGAAGCCGCTTAAAAGCATGTTCTGGGAAGTAGAGATTATAATGATCTATCTCTTCAAATATAGAAATACAACACGCTATAACATTGATCCGATCTTGTAGATTAAGTCTGAACCATTGATGGAAATGATTAAGGGATTATTATGATTCGATGATCATGTCAATCCCTCAATCAATTCCATCAACGGTTCAGATTTCCATCAACAGGGCATCATTTCTCCTTCGCATAGTGCTTCCTGTACAAAGTTCCACCGATCTTCTGATAGTTCCTCTTCTGCCAGTTGAAGCAGAAATTGAAAGGCTTCCGGGTGCCATCCATGATACGATAACAGCCAGTTGATAATCTCGCAATTATTAATGCCACGCATTACCCAGCGTCCGTGAATAATAATTTTATCAGCAGGAATGGAAACTGTTATTGCTTTATAAATACAATATATCTCCTCATCAGAATAATGCAGCCATAGTAATTTATTCAAAGTTTCTTCCTTAGTATTTATATGTTGCAGGTTAAAAGAAATGAACTCGTTAAAAGCCTTATAAACTGCATTTCCCGCAGTCAATTGCTCTTCTTCGGTTACCGCATAATGGTACAAAGAAATTAAATTTTTAAGGCGGTGAGCTATTGACTCATTTGCTGTCTGCCCTTCTTCCATTTTTCTTACTGCCGGTACATCATACTTGAAAATCATCGGAAGAATAAATTTTTTCTCGTGCATAGCATGGTCATTTAATACACTAAGCACTTCATGTATCTTTTTAAATACCAGGATGGTCTCTTCCGGGCTTTTGAAGTCTGTATGTTGTAAACACATTCCGGTAGTGTAGAACATCACCCGCGTGCCTTTATGGATAAGGTTGAAAAGATCATACCTGTTCGTTGTAGTATTATTCATTTGTTGTTTTAAATTAGATCACTTAGTTTTTTTAGGCCTACGGTGTGCCGATGCCTGTGCAAAATTGCGTATTTACAGGCGCCGGTGAAATAACGTGTTGTATGAAATGCGGCGCTCTAAGAATGAATTGATTTTTTGTTCCCGCAGGTTATTATTTCGACAGCATTTATAAGTAATCGTTTTTTTGCACAGCGATACTTATATTTGAATGATCGAAAGCAAAACCTTTGAGAAAACGTTTTTCTTACCTGTTGCCCTTCCTGTTGTGTACCTGCCTGCTATGGGGGCAGCAGGCAAAACAATACGTTTTTTCGCGGTATAATACCGGGAACGGACTTGCATCCAATTTTGTAAACAATCTCGTTCAGGATCAGAGAGGCTATATATGGCTCGCTACCATCAATGGGCTTCAACGATACGACGGTCATAAATTCATCACGTATAAACATCAGCCAGACAATCCCCTGACGGTTCCCAGTGATAACATTTCAAGTGTTTATTTTGACAAACGCGGCAACTTGTGGGTATTAACTTCAGACAATAAGATAGGCACTTTTAATACAGCAACTTATACTTACAAAGAAGTACCTGTTAAATTAAACCCAACTGAGAACAGCAACCTGGTCGGACGGCTTATTGAGACCAAAATCGGAAAGCTACTGCTTTTTATAGGTGGTCTTAGCATGTATTCTTTTGACAGTACATCCAATTCATTTCGTCCTGCCGATATAATTCCTGTGCCTCCGGGATGGAAGTGTAATGTAGTAAGGGAAGATGTCGGGTCTAACAGATTTTGGATGGCGTGTGATTCCGGACTGGCATTGTTTAATCCGGCGACCAGGCACCTGAATTACCGCGGACATAATATAGATAACGATCCGGTAATTCGCCAGTTAGGAAACGATATCGATTTGATCAATATTGCAGCGGACGATCCTGAACGGTTCTATCTGATTACATGGAACCCTATGGCAACGACACCTACATTAACTGTTTACGATAAAAAGAGGGAAGAGAAAAAGCAATTTAATATTTCAAAATATATACGTCGCGGTTATCACGAGATCTTTGGCAGCCTGCATCAAAGGAACGGCAGGCAGTGGTTTTACGGCATGCCATTTATTGTTGAATATAAAGGAGGAGTTGAGCCCTTTGAACTGGTTAACAATGAATACCGGGATGAGCAAAGTATCAGCTTCGACAGGATTAATAACATGTATGAGGATCGGGAAAAGAACGTATGGATATGTTCCGATAACGGTGTATTCCTTTTTAATCCCGATGCACAGGTCTTTTATACTTACAATTTGGAACGGACGGGCGATAAACAAGCTATTGAAGGCCCGGCGCAAGCCGTTCTTCGCCTGAGCAATAAACAAATCTGGGTAGGAACCTGGGGCAAGGGCTTATATTGTTACGATGAAAATTTTAAACCTGTTCCCATTCCGGAAGGCTTAAAAGAGGTAAGAGATTCCTGGTCTATCTGGTGCATGCTGGAGCAAAGGTCTACAGGACTTATCTGGATCGGGCTGCAGGGCGGAGGCCTTATCGTATACAACCCGGCAAACGGCGCAACCAAAACATTTTTTCCGGAGATTTTTAAAGGCAGAACAATAAGACAGGTAACGGAAGACAACATGGGTAATTTGTGGTTCGGCTCACATGGCGGTCACATTGTAAAGTGGAACAAGACTGTTGCCAACGGGGATGTTGAAAAAGGCTACGAGCTGCTGACTAAATCGCTGCGCATTCAAAAAATGCTTACCGATAATAAGGGCTTTGTATGGGCGGCCACACTTGGCCGCGGACTTTATAAAATTAACCCCGTAAACAATGATACCATCGTATTTAAGAGGAACGGGCCTCCCGGCCGCCGCTTGTTTGACGATGGCCCGATGGATATTTTGCAGTATAACGATTCTACCCTGTTAATTGCCAACGGAACTGTGGATATCATCAATACTAATACCAATACAGTTACAACTATAAGCACTCAGGACGGATTGCCCTCAAACGATGTTCAATGTTTGCAAAAAGATCAGGATGGATTGGTTTGGCTTGGAATGCTCAGCGGCCTTACAAGAATGATAATAGACAAAAAAATCTTTATACTATACGACAGGCGCGATGGTATCAGATACGACATCTTTAACGTTGCAGGCGCTTTTAAATTACCCAATTCCAACCTTGTATTCACCACCGATCATAACTTTCTCGTTTTTAACCCACAGAAGATGGTGCAGAAAGTGCCTCCGCCGGATGTTAAAATACTTGAATTCAAAATGGCGAACAATGCGCTGTTACTTGATTCATTGCTCAGAAGAAGCAAGATACAACTCGACTATGATAAAAATTCCATCAGCATATCATTCGGCACACTAAGCTATCTTAGAAACAATAAAAAGCTGTTTTATTACCAGCTTGAAAAAGTTGATGCAGGCTGGATACTTGCCGACGAGCGCCATCAGGCGATCTATAATTACATTCCTCCCGGCTCTTATACCTTCCGGGTTAAATGTATAAACGGATATGGATTGTCCTCAGTTCATACCACCGAACTGTCCATTATTATTAAGGCGCCTTTCTGGAAAAGTTGGTGGTTTTACAGCATCCTGCTTTTAGTGGCTATAGGGGTCCTTTACTGGATCGACAAAGAACGGATCAGGCGTTTAATAACCCTGCAGCAATTAAGAACGCAGATTGCCGACAACCTTCATAAAGATATTAATACCACTCTTAACAACATTCACCTGTTAAGCGAGATAGCAAAGATAAAAGCTGATAAAGACATCGAAAAATCAAAAGAATATATCGACCAGATCAATACAAAAAGCAGAAGAATGATAGGAGACATGGATGATATGCTATGGAGCATTAACCCGCAAAATGACAGCATGCAAAAGACACTGGAGCGGATGATTGAGTTTGCAGACGGAATAAAAAAAATCAACGATTGCAAGATTGACCTTATTGTAGAAGAGAAAGTAAGATGGCTGAAACTTGATATGAAAATGCGTCATGAAATTTTCTTTATATTTAAAGAAGCGCTGAATAGCATCATTCAGCATTCCAACTGCACCAACTCAATCATAAACATAGACCTGGTAAAATCAAACCTGTTGATCCAGATTCATGATAACGGTTCCGGCATCGACACAAAATCACTTCAGAACAGCACCGGTATAAAAGAGATGACAAAGCGGGCAAAGCTCTTGAATGCATTGCTGGACATACAATCCGATAAGAAGGGAACGGCGGTTATTTTGAGGGTGCCGGTTTGATTATGAATTATGGATCAATGTTGTTTAGTCAAGGATTTTTGAAGTCAGGTTCCAGGTTCCCCTCCTTTTCAAGGAGGGGACGATGAAAAACGATGCGAA
>CAXTDO010000198.1:0-8692 GCA_964242315.1 uncultured Flavihumibacter sp. | reverse complement strand
AGCGCCATAAGGGGCCGCAGCGGAGGTACCAAAGAAATTCGGAATGGTGTCGCTATCTATTCTCGAATCGGCATAAAAGAAAGACGTATTGCCACCATCAACAGAAGTAATCTCAGGTTTCTTTCTTAATATTGGATTAATTCTGTCTCCTTTACCATCAAACAAAATAGCAACGCCGCCAACTGATGAATAATATGCCACTTTGGGTGTATCAACGCCGTATGCCGGGGTTTGATTGAAGTTTGCAGTTCCGGTTGAAATAGCGCCTGCTGCATTTGCATGACCAACAATAGTAGAGCTGGTACTGTTTGGTATCGCAGGAATGGTTGTATAAAAGAGCTGGTCACCAAAGTTAACAACTTTGAGGCGGTTAGGATCAGGACCGTCATATTTTAGAATAAGTACATAAAACGTAGGGCTTCTTGTAGTGTTATAATAACCCATTACTTCAACGGGATCACCGCCTCCAATATTCTCATCAATGCTGCCGGCAACTACCTGTCCGCTTGCATTCAATAAATAGATATCCATATCGGTAGTGGCTCCTTTTCCCCCGGCAGCAAAGGCCGGCTGATCCCACTGAAATGTAGAAATGTAAGTGTAGCCGGTGGGCAGGTAAACAGGTTGATAATATATAGGCGCAGAGCCCGGGCCGGCAAAATTATGAGCAGTGCCATTTGCAATTCCCAATGGGGCAGCCGTTGAAGGCCGGTAGGCATTTTCATATGAGTTGTCTGAAGCATTGCCGGCAGACTTGAAATAAGTTACGCCCATCTTTTTTACCCTGTCTACAGCCTGTGCAAGAATTCCATCCTGAAAGAAGGGTTCATCATAATAATATATGTCATCAACAATTATTTTACATCCTGCTTCAGCCAGTTTTATGATGCCCTCGGCAAATGCCGCTTCCCCTTCAAAAGCCGTATAAAACGCTATTTCTGCTCCCGGAGCAACGTCATGAATAATCTCAGCCATGCCACGGCCTTCGTCAGTTCCGGAAGAATCACTTAGATCTAACAGCACCTGAACGGGTTTTTTATAACCATATGGATTATCAGGCCCGGGAAGTTCTCCATTTTTTACGCCGATGTCGGCAGTACCGAGGTTATTATAGCTATCGGAAAGGATACCGATTTTTACACCGTTTCCTGTAACACCATACATTTTTCTGGCCAGGTAAGAACGGAGCGCAGTGTCTCCCTGACCTATTACCGGCGTGGGGATAGCTAGCAGTCCTGTAGTGCCTGAAGCATGTAATGAATTAAGCCGATCGTGAGATCGGTAAGAGGCTTTCATTGATAAAATGATACCTGCAGCTTCAAACGACGGCAGTGCACTTATGGGAACTGTACCGGAAACCACACGTCCGTAAGCAGCGTTTATTTTTAAACCTAATTTTTCCAACTGAGACCGTGTTGAACTATTAAATTCCTTTACCGTGATATCTACAAGAACACGGTCGCCTCTGATTTGCATGAATTTCTGCATAGGAATATCTGCTATCACAGGTTTAGACCCCGGAACAGCACTGAGGCTGGAAGAAGCATAGTTTTCATACAACTTTGATAGGGGCTCACTTATTTTCGATGAAGACTTTTTCATCGCAAATGGTAAAGTTGGCTGGACTTCGAGTCGCGGATTGCCTTCCACCTGGGCATTGGTTTGAAAAGAGGTTAGTAAAATCAAAGCACAGCCGTAGCTAATGGTAAGTAGTGTTTTTATCATAGATTAATATTTAACAATGTAAACAGCAACAACAGGCACGCGTTATTGCATCTTAATAGAGTAGCGAAATTCTTTAAGGGTTATTATTATTATTATATTAAAGTAGTACAATTTTCAATAAGTCACAATGTTTTAAAAAATATTATTTTAAAGAAATCCATGATAATAATCTGGTTTCTTTAAAAAACATTTTATATATTATTTTTTTCATGGTTTTCTATTGAGTACGGGCGTAAATAAAGGCGTACAAAGAAATCATCTTCGTACGCCTTATATACTTTAATATCTGAACTATAGAATTATACTAACAGAGGTTTAAATAAATCTGATCAGATGCTGCCCGGATAAAAAGGAGCAACCAGCACCGTCGCCATTCTTTGCAGCACCGTAGCGGCAAATGCATGCATTGTTTTTTGAATATTATCGAGATAAGATACACTTTTATTCATCGGCTTAACCGAGGCCAGCATCATTCCCTGAGTAAGTTCCGAAGTTGAGAAATAATAAATGTTCAGAGGTGTAGCAGGATTATTCTTTTGCAATGCCAGTAACTCTTTTACCGGGATAGACATTGATGCATCGGAGCCTGTTGCATCTGCGAATTTCCATTCTTTTACAATCTCGTTTCTCATATTTTTTATCTGTATGTTCCTGTCTTTTCCCGCGCCTTTTGTACTGCAATGGTAGTAAGTAATAACAAGTTTATCATTCACATTGCTTTTATCCAGTTGAAGATCCATTAAACCGGTGGTAGCTTCCCCCTGATATTGTCTTTTGATCAATTTGTTATTGAGATAAACCTCATAAAAATCTCTTCCGGCAAAGGCAGACGTAGATAATAATGTTACGAGCAATACAACGAGTGCACCTGACTTTGCAATAACTGCTTTTAAATTAATGGCTGACATAAAAAAGTTTTAAGTTTTGAATTTTGTTGAATCCAAAACAAAGTAAAATCATCTCGTCACCGGAAAATAATGTCTATGACCAACGGAAGTAAATTCTTGACGATCTGTTTGCTACCAGCTATCAGGAGGAAATTTATACTGCATGGACTTCCCGACTGCTGATAGCTGAAAGCTGATAGCAAATACGTCCATCTATAGTTTACTTAACACTACTTACCTTCCATCTCCATCATTTTTGCCAACAGCTTTCTTGCGGCAGTTTTTATTTGAACCATGTCTTTTTCTATATCTTCTTTGGTTAAAAAATATACCGGAGTGAAAGTTTCCCTGGTAATCCTGTTCAGATCGCGGAACGGCTGCCCTGCCTTCCACGTAGCATTGGCAAAACGAAGCAACAAAGTTCTGTCATCTTCATTAATACTATTATCTTCAATAGATTTCATGATCTCCGAAGGAATCAACCTTTTTGTAGTAACGAGGTAATTGATACCACATTCCAATGCATAAAAACCTGCAATACCCGTTGCCACTTTTTGCTCCTTTACGCTTTTATGCAGTATTGTAGTATCATCTGCTTCAGTTAAAAATAAGGGAGCGGGTTGGTGCTGACTGACGTAATAAGACGAATCCATAAATTTGGCCATCTCATAAGCAAATGCGGTATCCTGTAATAACGTTTTCATTTGCTTCATTTGTTCAGGCACAGGGCTCTTCTCTGCATGCTGCAGATGTTGCGATAATACAGCGGCTGCAGATGTCACCTGGTTAAAGTCTTTTTCAACTTCTTCAGCAGACAAGTATCCTGCTCCCGTAAAGTTATATCGTTCAATTCTGTTCAGGCCCCTGAAAGGCTGACTTGCTTTCCACGTAGCATTAGCAAAACGATTAAGCAACAAAACCGCATTTGAATCAGCGGTTTTACCTGCAATTTTTTTAAGCCATTCTGTGGGAGTAAGCTTTGTTTGGTCGCATAACAGCCCTACACCACATTCCACTGCGTAAAACCCTGCAAGATTGGTTGCTATTTTTTCTTCCCTGGCAGTTTTATGTATCACAGCAGTATCTTCGGCTCCGGTGATAAATTCCTTCATTCCGTCCCCGTTATATCCGGCATCAAGCTCTTTTGCCATTTCAAAAGAAAAGTCCTTACTTCTTAGTAAGGAATCAATTATAACCAGTTCTTTTTTTATCTGCTCACCCGACATATCGTTATAATTTTTATCTGCACATGAAATAATGGAAAGAAGCAACAAAACAACATATACCATCTTTGATAAATTGTAAATCATTTTACTAATTTATATTGAAGATAATATATAACACTGTTGTTAAGTATAACAGGATGTATTTCGTTGTAGTAGTTAAATTAGTAAGTGTTTTTTATAACCACGGAGTAAAGCAAGAGAGTAGGAAGAGGTTACACAGACGCGTTCTCTGTGTAACCTCTTCCTACTCTCTTGCTTTACTCTGTGGTTATAAAAAACACCTGGATGGTTGACAAATAATCCGTCTAATGTTGCTGCAATACCTCGCAATAAAAAAACCTTCCCAGTTGGGAAGGTTTTTTTATTGTAAACATCAACAATACTTATTTTTTATTATTAAACAAAGTATAAAATACACTTAACTGAATACAACTATTTTTAAAATCAGGATTAACCGTACTATTCGAATTAAAGTCTCCTACCTTACTTAAACCGGCAATATACCTGGCTCCTATTCCTAAACCTGACTGGCCATGATAACCTATGCCTCCGGCTATACCAAAGTCAAGATTTTTCGCGAAGCTACTGATGGTTTGATTAGGAATGTTAGCATCTTGTCCTGCCTTGAAACTAAACTGCGGACCGGCTTCAAGATATACGTTTCCAAACATAAGCTTAGCCATTATAGGTATATTAACGTAATTCACTCTTAAATTCGCTTTGTTCCCAGCCTGATCGTACTTGGCACCTTGAGAAGAAAACATTACTTCGGGTTGAATGGCAAATGCTTTTCCAAGCATAAAATTAAACAGTCCGCCAACGTGAAATCCTACCAGTGAATTCGTTTCCAGATTACCACCTGTAAAGTTACTAATGTTTAATCCGCCTTTTACACCCAATTGAAAACCTTGTGAGAAAGTAGCCGTACTCATAAACAGCAATGCAATAAAGATTATCTTTTTCATAATTGTGATTTGATTTAATTGATACAATAGTTTTTTGTTAATTGATTGAGTGTTGTGCAATAGGCATTCCATTTGCCTTACAATGGTGCGTAAACTTGTAAAGTAGATGTTAACCCGACATTGTTGCGAGAAAAGCTTTCTTTTTTTAACAATTATTTTTAACAACTGTGGTTTTATAAATCAATGTTCATAATTGATCGTTGCCGGTAATAGTACACACTATTGGAAACTGTGTAGATAAATTTACATATCGGGATATCAGACGATTGAACTATAAGGCAAATCAACAGGCGTATAACGATTCCTACAACCGTTATTAAAACTCCACTGACAATAGCTGATTAACAGGCACTTTCACCTTATTATCTAATGTTATAACAACGGCATCATCCTGATGCACGAAAGAATTGAAAAGCGCCTTTCCGTTCAGCATTACATTAACTCTTTCTATTTTTAGACCTGCATCTGTTATAAAACGCATGACTTGCAACTGCAGCATGCCCTGCTTTACTTCAATTGCATGAAACCGCTTCAGCCCTCTCTTTTCCTGAGTAAAAGTTCCCCAACCTTCAGCCGCTATAAACGGCGACTTAAAATCATCAACATTCCAGGCGGGTGCAAAACTTATGTAGCCCTTAGGACCATGGTATTGAAAACCACAGGCAGTAATGAAAGTACCATAGCTTGCCATAGCCCGCGCATAATGATCACTGCATTCAATTTCATTGAACGGATTTCTTTTGGAAGCATGATACCTGTCATGAATCATCTTTGTTAGTATAAGCGACTCATCCGTCATTCCTTCAGCCATCATATGCGACGCTACCTGGTGTTCGAAGCCGCTCATGCATTCATGAAAATATCCTAATTGCCATGTTACATTCTCGCCATACGCCTTCTCTTCATTCTTTGGATTGGTATTCATGATCATACCGCCTTCCCCGGCTAATGCATAAGGCCTTCCACCGGAATGTGTTTTAATATAAGGACCTACGTCTGGCGTAAAATTGTATTTCCATAACGACTTAAGAGCCGATAGTGATTTTTCTTTACCAATGATTCTTCCTAAGCCAACCTGGAAAGCCCAGCTTTGTCCCAGCACCTGATCTATATGACAGGTATTGTAAGATCCCAGCTTGGCCCTGCCTTTTTGCGCATCGGGCCGGTGAATAAAGTATTCGCCATTGAACAGTTTATCTTCCATGTTAGCACTTCCACGGGCAGTATATGCTGAACAAACATTTTCGAAATCAGCATCCTGCATTTCCTTGGCCATCTGCGCGCCTGCCGAAACGGCGGCAATACACAATCCTACAATCCAGGCAATTTCACCATCCCATACGGCATCGAGTGTATTCTCCATGGGTGTGTCTTCCATCCCGTCTTTGTTCCTGTCCTGGTTAATGAGAAATTGTATTGCCTTTTTAGTGTTTGTCCAGTTGTTTTTAAGAAAAGAACCATCTGCGCTCATCTGGTGTTCGCGGTAGATGCGCAGAATGGTGCCAGCCTGTCCGTCAATGGCCGGGCGTTTTTCAAATTCACCCCTGAATATGATACCTCCGTCTTCCTGCAAAGCCAATCCCAGATCTACTCGGCTTCTCGTGTCTCTCTCCAATGCGGGAAACAGCCTGCCTGCTGCCTGGGCGTAATGCCACACGTGAGTGCATGTACCGGCGCAACAGCCCACTCCTTCCCACCCATAAAACCTCCCTGAGCTAAAACGGTGACAGGTAGTGGTAGCGAGCGTGCTTATGTTTGCCAGCGTTCGCTCCAGGAACCAATGAGGCAGCGATGAATCATACCAGGTTTGCTTAAACAACTTTGTTTCTGTGGAAAGCTTTTTAAAGTGGCGATGAATATAAGCAGCCACTTCCAATGCATTTTTAAACTGGTTGCTGTAATAACGGCCTTTGTCTTCAAGGCCTTTAAAAGAAAGATTAGGAAAGAACCAGGAAATTACAAAATCTACCGCTACCTGTTTCCCGGGCTGTAACTCGTGAGCAACGGTAACACTTGCCAGAAGCTGTTCATCTATAGCTTTGCGCGTAGCAGCTTTATGATTACTTGATAAAAGTTTGGCATCCTGCTCTGCAACGAAGTTGGTATTGATGTGGCAGTTCTTATCTAAGCAAGCCAGGCACATGGAGCCAAAATCCGGAGCCCGGGAAAGATCAGCAGGCCCTGATAAACTTTCCACTTCCAGGTTCACAGACTGAAATCCCGCTCTTTGTGAAGCGGTATTTATGCGTTGGTATATACCCTGCTTAGCAGAATATATGGCCGTTTTATTTTCAAGGAAACCGGTTAATACAACTTTTATATGTTCAGTTGACGTATTCTTAATCTGAAAAGAAAGGATGGTTGCAGGCAAGCCTGAGTTATGCTCATCCAACGGAATAAATGGAGCATACACTTCCATCAAAATTTCAAGCGGAAGGTCTTTGTCGGTGTAACGTACCGTTGCAAGCGGATAGGTAGCTTCAAAACTTATTTCATCCCAGTCTTCCGCCTGCAGGCGTTTTTTAACTGATCTTCCTGCGTATTCGATATACATCAGGAAACCCTGCTGAAGCGGCCGGATGTTTGTTGCAGGGCGCAGGTATGCAGCACCATCACGTGGACGTATCTTTCGTTCCTGACCCTCAGCATTCCATTGAATTACTGCAGGTTCTATGCCTTCCTGATTTTTATTAAAAATATCCCATAGCCAGAGTCTGCCATCGCCGCCCAGATAAATCGTGCCGCAGTTGATACCACCAACAGGCATACCGATATAATTCAACTCGTTTTTGCTCTTAAGATAGGTAGTAGGTACGCCTCTGTTATACAATGACTTTACCCATTCAGGATCTAACTTTTTATCTTCGGGAATATGCCGGCTATTTAATTCCGCAGGTGAAAACGGGCCAGCTATCACAGGCATGCGTAGGGCAAGAAAACCTGCGGAGAGCGCAGCGCTTTGTTTTAAAAAAGTACTTCTTTTAATGGAGCAGGATTTACAGGATTAAAATTTATTTACAGAATCTTGGAGCAGGATTCACAGGATTAAAAATAATTCTTAGAATCTTGGTACAGATTTAAAAGAGCAGATTCAAAATTCTGCAAATAAATTTTAATTCTGTAAATCCTGCTCAACCAAGGGTATCATCACGGAAAAATGCGCGTCATCATTTTTTATGGTAACGCCTGGCAGGTTCAACATACGATAGCGGGCATTGATACTTTGCAGGCCAATACCCGTGGATTCTACCTTCCCGTCTTTTTTTATGATGTTGTTACGAACCAGCAGCATATTACCAGGCATTGCTGCCAGTTCTATCTGCAAGGGCATTTCTTTTTGTGTACGGTTATGTTTAACGGCATTTTCAATAAGCAACTGTAATGTAAGAGGAGGAACCATCAAATCTTCGTATTCCTTATCAACACGAAATAAAAGCTTTATACTTGAACCGTACCTTGTTTGCAGCAAATGATAATACGATCCGATAAACTCTATTTCCTGCTTCAGCGTGGTAAGTTCGTTTTCGTTGTTACGAAGCACGTACCTGAAAATTTTTGTAAACTCATCAAGGAAAGCTTCTGCCTGCTGCGGATCTTCGCTGATAAGGGAAGACAAAGAGTTAAGGTTATTAAATAAAAAATGAGGGTTCATCACTCCTTTTAATTGTTGCAATTCAGCCCTGAGCTTTTCTTTTTCGAGTTGTTCTTTCGCTTTTTCAGTATATCGAAGCTTTGCAAAGTGGTAGATAGCCTCATTGATAAAAAGTAAAGGAAAAAATATAAACAGGGCTTTAATAAAGGCGACACTGGTTAAGCCAACATGTACTTTTTCATTATTTACCGTTACGGAAAAATTACGAAGGCCCGCTACATTCCAATCTCCATGTAT
>CAXTDO010000197.1:0-8722 GCA_964242315.1 uncultured Flavihumibacter sp. | reverse complement strand
GATACTGCCGCCTTCATTGTTCTGTTCACCGGGGATCCAATTTGTAAATGAAATTGGCGTATTGTCCACCCAATGAAACGTATTGGGAAAACCGGTGTTGAAAAGTCCGATCCAGGGAGCGTTTGGCCCGTCTTTAATCTTGTTGAATATAAAATCATTTTCCCCGGCACTGCTGATCGATGCAAGGTAACCTGCGACACTCGTATCGCCGATTGTGCCGGCAAGAGCCGCGGCTGCCAGCCAGGAATAGGTTCGCTCTGACTTGTAATAACCGTGACCATTAAACGAATCTATAAACTTCATGATACCCCCTCCTGAATCCTTATTTAAAGGGATGTATATGTTTGAAGGGAAGACGGCAACAGGTGCTTTCCATCTGACGACTACGCCATCATCGCACGATAATGATTTTATGTAGATGTTGTTTGGACAAGCAGTTGATTCACGCGGTACGAACTTTAAAACCCTGTTCATGTTACCTTCGGCGAGGTAAATATTATGCTGGGAATCGACAAAAATTTTTCGTGGGTCTTTTATCCGGTTAGGTTCTTCATTATAGTTGCCCCAGTAATTTGGAACGCCACCTGCCACTACAATGCCCGATTTGGCCCCGACTCGCCATTTAAAAATAGTGCTGGTGTATTGTTCAGAGATGTATAGGTCGCCCGCTGCATCTACATACATTCCTGTAACCTGATCGAGGTTGATATCCTCCTGGCCTGCTCCCCAGGCCGTGGCTACCACTACGCCCATGCTATCTCCCGGCGCAAATTTCTTCACACTCGATTTGCTGTCGGCCACGTAAATATTACCCGAAACATCACCGGTGATCGCTCTGAATTTATAGTCCCGGTAATCATTTATCCTGCCCGTTGCCCTCGCAACAACAACGCCGTATCTGGCGCCCGGCAGCCATTTAACAACGCGGCTTCCTTCGTTGTCCACCACATACACAACTCCTTTCCAATCAACGAACATATCCAATGGATTGGTTAAGGAACTGTCTGTTACAAAGCAACAACGGCCACGGCCTGCCACCGTGGTACCCACAGCGCTGCCCTTTGGATATTTCATCACTGTCTCGTGCGATAAGACATAGAGATTTTCAGCCGAATCCAGTGCAAGGGCGTTGGGCCACAAACGGGTGTACCAAGGATTGTTCTGACCGTCACTGCCAACTGAAGCGATGGTAGTGCCCGACGTATCGCCGGGCGCCCATTTCTGAACCCGGCCGTTTCCGCGATCAGCAACCAGCAGGTTGCCTTGCCTGTCAACCACCACGGCTTCTGGAGCATATAAAGCCCGCGGATTCTTTAAATCCGAACCCAGCGGTATGCCACCCGCTGCCACTATGCCCATTGCCAGATATGGTCCATTGTCGGGCAGGCCAAATTTCTGCACCCGGTGGTTATTTTTATCGGAAACGTAAATGTTTCCTACAGGGTCAACGAAAACACCGCTGGGAGAGGAAAGTGTTCCTGGTGTTGCGCCTTCTCCATTTCCACCGGCAACGTTGGTAGCAGCACCTCTTGCAGGCATCAGGGTCCATCGTTGGATGCGATTGTTGGCCTGATCAACTATAACGATACGCCGCGATGGGTCAAGCATAATTCCTTCCGGGTGCTGTAGCTGGTTAAGATCGGAACCCGGCACCTTTCCACCTGCCTCCGTGGCACCATGGTCTACTCCAACTGGCCAGTATAACACTCTGCCATTATTGTAGTCGGCTATGTGCAGGCTGCGGTAATTATTGTGAGAGTCTTCAACTATAAGTCCTTTTGGATGATCGAGTTTGTAAGCCGTTGAGCCGCGACCCGTGCCTCCTGCAACGGTTACCCCGCTATCCGCCCCCGGCGACCAGCGTTGAATGCGGTCATTCTCGGTATCAGAGATATAGATATCGCCGAGCTTATCAACTACAACATCAAAGGGCAACGATAGCTGGTTAGCTGCTGCACCCCGGCCATAACCGCCTGCCACCGTTACCCCGGAGCTGGCCCCTTTGGTCCACATCTGGATGCGGTGATTATACTGGTCGGCAATGAACAGGTTGCCGGATCAATCCACAAAAATTTCCGAAGGACGATTGAGTTGGTTAGCTGCCGATCCTTTGCCGTTTCCGCCGGCAATTGTTTCGCCCGTTGCTGTACCCGGAGCCCATTTCTGGATGCGGTTATTATAAGTATCGGAAATGTAAACATTCCCGGCTTCGTCAACATACAAGCCCTGTGGAGTGTCTAGCTGATTGGCGTCAGCGCCCTGGCCATTACCGCCGGCAACAGTAGTCGCTTTTGTAGCAGAGCCGGCGGGCGTGGGAGGTGGTTGTGTTTTATCTGCACCGGTGAAGGGTAGATCTTTCGAACTAACAAATTGGTATTCTAATAACAGGAATACAAAAAGGATGAAAACTTTTTTCATAGGAGGATTATTAAAGATGAGGACCTGATAAAGATAAATCACGCATTTATCAAACCATACCTACTAATAATTCACACCTATCCCCGGAAGATTTTACTTTTAGACGAATGGTAAAAAGAACAGCTTGCGCTAAGGTGTAGCCTTTTTCTTTGCAGGTGTCACAGGTTGTTTCTTTTCTCCCGGTTGCTTATTTTTAAGTGACTGTTCGATCAGTTTTGTTTCGTTGATATTGCCATCTTTGTCACTGATGGTTTCTTCCACCGGGGCTTTCCCTTCACTCAAACTAACAAGTAGTTGTATCAAAGCGAGTCTTACCTCTTGTCCCAGGCTTTGCAATCTGAAGTCGTCCAGAATGATGAATGCATGTCGTTCGACCTGATTAAGTAATTTGATAAAAGTATTATAAGCAGGAACGACCGTTTAAAATATCAATTAGTTGTGTGAAGTGCTGCGGCAGCATTACCGATTAATTGCCCGGCAGTATGCCCTATGTCGACAGATTGCTGGTAATGAATTCCGCCATACACGCGCGATTCGCCGCATTCTTCGGCTACCTGTTCAAAACTGGCAATTTCCAGCTCTTTGGGATCTACAGGTTTTAACAAATAATCCAGTGCGCTGAATCGAATAGCTTTGATGGCATACTGATCATAACTGGTTGTAAAAATTATAAAAAAGTTGAGATAGTTAACATGTTCCAACATTTCAAAACCATTCATCGTGGGCATTTCAATATCAAGGAATACCAGGGCAGGTTGATGTTTTTCTATAGCCTCTAATCCTCTTTTAGCTGAGTTACATTGTTCCAATATACTGACCTCCGGACAGTATTCATCCAGCAGCATGGAAAGTGTAACCAGGCAATGGGATTCATCGTCAATAATAATCGCGGCAATCATAATAAATGGGAATTTTTAACACCACTTCTGTTCCGCAGGCGGTTCCATCAACCGATTCCAGGTCTGCAATACTTATGTGCGCATCTTTTTGATGTTGCAGGCCCATGATTTTAATCCTGCTGGCAGTTAGTTGCATACCCAAAGACTTATGTGTAGCTGCTGATTTGCTTTTTAATGCCGAGGCTTTTTTTCTTCCAATTCCATTGTCGGTTATCCGGCAACATAAAAGCTCATCTTGCTGGTAGACTTCAACTACCAGTCGTCCTTTTTCTTCTTTGTGCATCAGGCCATGCCAGATACCGTTTTCAACATATGGCTGAATAATAAGTGGCGGAACTTTAATGGCGGAAATGTCAAGATTCTTGTCTACTTGAATTGTATAGGTAAAATGTTGATCAAACCGAACTGTTTCCAGCTCCAGGTACAATTGCAAAGACTCCATTTCGCTTTCTATTGTAATAAAAGATAACTGGGAATTCTGTAAGATCAATCTCACCAATCTTGAAAATTTGGTGAGGTAGGCGGAGGCCTGCGCTTTATCTTTTTCCAGAATAAACCTGTTAATAGAATTGAGTGAATTGAAAATGAAGTGAGGATTCATCTGAGCACGAAGTGCCTGCATTTCAAGTTCAGTTGCTTTTTGATGCAGGCTGGCTTTGGTTTTTTCGGCTTCTGATTGCTGTAGTTCCAATGCACGCTCAGCCAATGTAAGCCGGTTGGTTTCATTTTTTCTTTTTACTAAAATATTGCTGACCAGGAACAATGAAAGAATAATTATCGCCAACATAACGGCAACCAGTAGCCTTTTTTGAATGATGGATTGATGCAGCGCGTTTTGTTGCAATTGTTTTTCTCTGTCCAGTAGCTCTATCTTCTGCTCGTAATTCAGAACGGCCATCTTTGCTTTTATCTGGTCACTTGCAACTGAATCATTAATGGCCGTATACCGGCGGAAATATATATTGGCGCTGTCTGGCTGGGGGAGCTGATCATATACTGTATAAATCAGGCGATAACAATCGCGGATAATTTGCCTGGCCTTTGTTTGCCGCGCCAGTTGTAATCCTTCACGCGCGTATTGAAGTGCTGCACTGTTATTGGAAAGTGCCAGGTAGGTTTTCGCTATAAACACAAGTGTGCGTTGTATTTCATTGAGGTCGTTAAGCTTCTTATGCATGGATAAGCCGCTTAAAAAATTTGCCAGGGCCATATTGTACTGTTTCCGGATAAAAAAGTATTCTCCGGTGCTTACCAGATAAATCCTGTAGTACCGGTCATCCCTCCCGGAAGGTTTATATAAGTTAAAATAATGCCATGCAGAATCAAACTGGTAAAGGTGACTGAAGATTTCTGCGTATTCCATTTTAACCCATATATCCCAGTCATTTACCACCCGTTCATTTATAATATCAGGGTCGTCCATTTTAAATGCCTGCCTGTAATAATTAAGTGCAGAAGAATAGTCCTCTATTTTCATGTATAGTTCACCCATTTGGAATAAGGCCGATGAAATCCATTTTTTGTTATTAGCTTTTACAGCCAATTGATGAAATTGCTGGCTGTATTCAAAGCTTTTTTCATAATTCCCCGCATCTTTATAAATGGAGGGCAGGCTTTCCAATGCATCAGCAGTGAGCAGTTCATCATTGTTTGCTTTGCCCCATTCGTACATCTTTTGCGTACAATCAATAGCTTCCCTGAACCGGCTTTGTGAACGAACTGCATACGCCAATTCTGAATAAGCCTCGTATATCCCTCTTTTATTTTGCGTTCTGTTGTACCATTGGAGCGATTGCCTGGCTAAAGTTTCGGTTTGTACAAAATCGTCATCAAAGTGTTTTTTAATTCTGGCTTTGCGCGTTAATGACACAGCCATCCCGTTGATATAGCCTGATCTTTTTGCTTCATCAAAGGCAACCCCGGCAAAATAATTAGCAGAATCTTTGTTTTCTGTCCCAATATAGATGTAACTGATCTCATTTAAACAATCAATCCTTGCGGAGTCTTTTAACAAAAAAAGTGCTTTTTGCAGGTTTTCAATAGAACCCGTTTGTGCAATATTAATATGGAATGAAAATAATCCTGACAACGTAAGCAATAAGCATATTGAACTTCTCATAATACTTAATTGCGGGCCTTTTGTCGCCATAGCAGATTATACCTATAGACAAATCGTATCCACTAACAGATAAATTCCTGGTGTTATTTTCTCTATTTCTATAATTTCTAAATGGGTAACAATTGAAAGAAACGGCTTTGCCAGCATTTAACAAAGTTAAACATTGGCGCCTAACTCCCCAACCTCACTGGGCAGTTCACTATATACAACAATAGTTTGTGGAAATAAGCAAACAGGTTGCAACTAAACTAAAGAAATCATTCATACAGGTCAGTTGACTGGTGCGGTATAAAAGCTGCCACCGGATATTCTTTGGGAATCCATCCAACCCATTTCTAATCTGCCGGGAGTATAGATATAAGAAGGTTATAACGATACACAAGGTGTCCGTTTTCAATTCACTGAAAAAGCTGTTTTTATTTTTCATTATTCCATTCATTATTCTTCCTTTCCATATCCGGTAATAGATGATCGGGATCAAGAACTACATTAGTCAGCTTTGAAGTGGATGTATAATTAAACACTTTAGTGCCGTTGCGTTGCCATATCTCCACCGGCAACTGCACTGTTTCAGACTTGCCATTTTGCTGGGTGATTTTTATGATCACCGGCATAATCATTTTGCCTTTATTTTCGATAGTGATCAACGCTCCCTTTGCAGCATCCTCATCTGCATATCTAACTGATGTAATTGCCTGGTCAAGTTTCCACGTAGTAAAGAACCATTCCTTCCAAAACCAGTTCAAATCTTCTCCTGCCGCGTTGTTGATGCAATGGAAAAAATCATACGGCGTCGGATGTTTAAATGCCCATGCATCAATATATTTTTTAAACGCATAATCAAATCTTTCTTTACCAACTATTACTGTGCGCAACAGGTTTAATCCATACGCGGTTTTACCATAATACTGCCAATGCTGTTCTTCATCCATGGCATCAGACACTGTCATGAGCGGATCTTTATATTTCATAAACTGTTCGTACACCCGGGAAGCAAAAAAATCCTTTTCAAAATAAACAGGATCATTTACATACTCCCCTTTATTAAATAGATCTGTAGCGATGTAATTAATATATGTATTAAAACCTTCATCCTGCCACATATACCTGCGTTCATTACTGCCCACAATCATCGGGAACCAGTTGTGACCAATTTCATGCGTTATCAATATCCAGAGGCTTGCTTTTACTTCTTTATAATTATTAAAGATGATGCCGGGGTATTCCATACCCCCAGTAAGCCCTGCATTGCTGATGGCAACATTCCAGGGATATTCATAAAAGCTTTTAGAATAAATTTCAATGCTTGCTTTCAGGTATTCGGTAGATCGGTTCCATGCAGTATCACCGGCGCTTTCCACAGGATAGCAGGACATTGCCATTGCTTTTTTGCCCGAAGGCAAATTGATTTTAGCGGCATCCCACACCATTGCTTTGCCTGCTGCCCATGCCACATCTCTTGTACGTTTCATAGAGAAATGCCACGTTAATTTATCCTTACCGGCAGGGCGGGTTGATGATTTGCCTGCTTCATCAGCACTAATGATAGTAATTGTTTTATCACTTGCCGCGGCTTGTGCTAACCGTTTAATTTGTTCAGTCGTTAATACTTCTTTAGGATTTTGCAAATCGCCCGACCCATAGATGATCATATCTGCCGGCGCGGTAATATAATAATCGTAGTCTCCAAAGTCGCAATGAAACTCCCCAAAGCTCAGGTATGGCAATGTATTCCATCCTTCCATATCATCGTATACGCACATTCGTGGAAACCATTGTCCAATTTGATATACCACACCATTATGGGTGTACTGTCTACCAAAGCGACCTGCGCCATTCAATGGAATATAAAAACTGAAATTAATTTTCACGGAAATTTTATCTCCTTTTGGTTGCATGGCCGAATCCAGCCTTAACTGCATACGGGTATCTGTAATGACGGGAATGGTTGTGTAATTTTTGCCATGCTGGCTTATAGTTACAGATGTAATTTTATATCCACTCTTTTTGTTTCCCAGCACACCAAAATAATCTCCGGGGTATCTTGTTGAGCTAACAGACCTGGAAGATGGTTCAAAAATATTCTGATCTAATTGCAACCACAGATAATCCAGTTTATCAGGGCTGTTATTGGTATAAGTGATGGTTACCTCACCTGTAACAGTTGTATCATTTTCACTAAAATTGGCATGTATTAAATAGCTGGCGGCATTTTGCCAGTAATCCGTGCCGGGCACGCCTTTGGCGGAACGGGTGGCGTTGCCCGGAGGAACAATAAATGACTGCGCAAAAAAATCATGAGGATCGTAAGGCGCTGATTGTTCCGGGCTTGTTTGTGCTGTGCTGATAGTAACGCATGCCCATTGAAGAATGAGTAATATTATTTTTTTCATGTTGTCAAAATTGTTGTCGTACCTGTTAGTTTGGTTGTGCATTGTTTGCTTGATGGATTATTTTCACCAGTGATTTGTTGTTTGACTTCGCAATAGCAATGCTGGTGCATTTATTGAATTGTGCAAATGCCTGAATTGCCTCGCAAAGTTTTGTCACTTCAGGAAGGGAGATTTGAGCAGGCTCGAAGTGAATGTTATGAATGATAAGTGTTTGTTGTTTTCGATCTGCTTTGGCATCCATTCTGGCCACGAAACTATCACCAATAAGTATGGGCAACGAGAAATAGCCGTACTTGCGTTTTGCCTCCGGAACAAAACATTCCACCTGGTAATCGAAATTAAAAAAGTCGCGTAAGCGATGTCTGAACACGTTCAATATATCGAAGGGAGAAAGAATAAAAGCGTCGCCGGCAATGTTGATCTTTTTCTTTTTATAGTGTGGCAGCATGTACAAAGGGCCTTTCAGGCCTTCGATTGAAACGGTGCAAACTTCGCCGGCATCAACAAGTTTTTTCAGTGTCTCTTTAACAGGAGGTTTTACAAACCTGCCGTTCCATGAAATCTCTTTTGGGTAGGCGATTCCCAGACAGTTTAAAGAGCGGAGGATCAAATGTCTTGTATACGCTTCCTGGCTGGGTATGGTCTTGTCAATATCAACAGGTACAATATTCCTGGTAAGGTCGTATAGTTTGTGGAAATCCTTTTTTCTTGTTGTTAATAACGCTCCGGTAAAATGCAGTCGTTCCAGCGCAACTTTAGATGGGCGCCAGTCCCACCAGCCTGAACTTTTTTCAACACGGTCATTCTCAAAATCCCTTGCACCAAGCGGCCCCTCACGCGATATCCGATCAAGGATTTTTTTCATGAGGCTGGCCGCTTCCACTGGAATTGAT
>CAXTDO010000196.1:0-8780 GCA_964242315.1 uncultured Flavihumibacter sp. | reverse complement strand
CATCTCTTTCATTTGGTCGATAGTTGTTGGCCATCCAAACAGTGAAGGCGATGCCACTAGGCATCTTTCTAGGCCTGAGGTTAGCCCAACATTTTACATATTTTATCAATCTTTGAAGTTGCCCATTGCGATCACGTTTTATCTTAAACCAGTCACATAATTCTTTCGGATCGCTTGGTACCCATGCAAACCGTGTAGCTAAGAACGGGTGTTGATCAGCTGGAATCTTATAATAGACGGGCAGATCAATATCAAAATCGCCTGAATACCTGACTCGGATGCACTTGTCTCGGTTTTCTGTTCCATAATCAGTATGTATTTCTAAAGCAGAATACACATCATTCTTTAGAGTAGCTGCTGTCACTCTGGGCTTTACAAGAAAATAGACTCCTACATCCACATCATATTCTCCATTTTTCCCAATTACCATAGTACCCATTTTGAACGAACCTTGGATGAAGAACTTGGGAGTCGGCAAATTGGGATGTTGCAAAAAATATGACTTAACCCTCCGCTGCATTGCTTGTCGTGCAGCTGATAATAGAACTTTCCTCCCCGGCGTAATAGAAATAGCCTTTGATAATCTTATAAAATTTAAATGCAGGTTTGCCATAATTGAGCTTACGTTGTAAAAAATGATTCAATTACTGCAGAAGCATTATTTTGAAAAGCTGTTTGTGCCTTCTCTTTAAGCTTCTCTAACTTGTTGACATTAGTTTCGTCTAACTCGATCTTACATGTTTCGTCCAACTCTGTTTCTATTCTGTGATAATGGAAGTTCGGTGCATGGCCTTCTTCTTTATCAATTCCTACGTGTAATAGGCTGATAAGATTCTCGACTAACTGCGATTGTCCTTGCATGAACAACTCCATTATTCTTTTTCTTTTAAAATTCATCCAATACTTTATTCCCCATTTCTGACGATCGCATGCATCTTTGAACTTCTGATGGCCTGTACCAAGAGAGAGAATACGAATGTTAGACAATGGGACTTTAAAAGCTTTTTGAGCTTCAATCAAACTTAATAGGGTTGGATTGTTTGCAACGACACCTCCATCCACTTTATTGGAAAAGTTTTTTTCGTTTCCATGGAGGTCGATGTATTTTGTCGAATAAGGATCAAAAAATGTAGGGGCGGCTGAAGTTGCCAGGGCAACCTTATAAGCTGGAATATGATAATCTCTTACAAACTTTGGATGGTATTTACTTTTTAATACTGACGGTTTCCCTTCTACTAAATCATAAATAGGGATGCAAACCGGAGTTTTGACATCACCTAATCTTGGATCTATACCATTGTTTATTTCTTGAAATTTTTCTCTAACTAGGTTCTCGAGTGCGTTTCTATTATAAGATGAATAACTTATTTGTTTTAGTAGTCCCTTTTTTGATCCGAATATTTTACTTGCATTGTTAACATAGAGATCTAAAATCTCGGCTGCTGCGATACCCAGTCCCAAAGCAATAGCAATGATTCCGCCTGTAGAAGTGCCGCTCATCAGCTGGAAGTTTTGATATATCTGCCACTTCTCTACCCCACGTGACTTCAACTCAGCTTCAATAGAAGCCAAAAACATTGCAGGAAATATTCCACGTATACCACCGCCGTCTATCGTTAATATGTTGAACTTTTTTTCCATCTTATTCTTTGATTTTTACTCTTACCTCACCCGTTAGTAATTTTTGCATCAAGCCTTTCTTCTGCTGCTGTAATGTTGCAAGCTTTTGTTCATAAAGCCTTATTTCTTCAACAGCCTTATTTATTAATGCAGCAATAGTAATCTGCTCATCCTTTTCAGGCAGATGAATAACAATTTTAGAAAATTCATCCCACCGTAATCCACCACGACGATCAATTGAACCTTCCGTTCGCTTGCAGTATTCATGAACGTAGTGATGCGACTTCAATAGTTTAAAAAGATAATCGTCATGGACCTGACTATCAGTTTTGAAAACAGTGTACATGGGGCTTATTAATGCTTCTTCAAAAATGTTTTGATATCCGATTGAACCCTCTTCAATGTGGTTGGTGGCGTAAGCAAAGTGACCCAGTGGAACTACTTTATAGGTGCTGGTATCGCTGCCAAAAACTCGTCGCCCAAAGTATTCGAGAGAAGGAACCAGTCCATCATATTTTGTGCAGGATAGGACGGTTAGTTGTTTGTTTTCACGGTTCTTTAAACTTACTTCTTTTGCAACATCATAAATGTTTAATCGCTTCCATTCTCTTTTAAATCCTTTCAGTCTTTTCCTACCGGAAAGTAATTGCTGTATTAACCCTTTGTTACGTTGTTGCAGTTGGGAAATGAGCTGCTTGTTTTTAGTAATGGCTTCATCACAAGAGGCAAAAATGGTGGCGACCTTACGTTGTTCTGGAAGATGTGGAAGAATAATATCAATAGCAAGAAATGCCTCTTGCGTAATGTTCCTCATACTTTTACTCGTCCCAGTTGCTGCTTCTGAAATTTTTGCTTTTGTTCTATTGCTCTTCAAAACATAACTGAGCCATAAGCAATCTGCTATATCTTGCTTCGTTTCTAGCTGCCAGATTTTATCAGGTAGAAATAAATTAGGGTAAGAAGTAGTCACATAAACGCTATTGCCAACCAGATCTGGAGTATTTGCACGACTCATTAAAATCGTTCCTGCTTTTGGATTTACCTTTGCTCGCTGAAATTCCTCTTTGTTTATAACCTTATATTCGTCCGGATTAAAATAATCATAGGTTACAGAACTAATCCTTAAAACTCCAAATTCTCCTTCTTTAAGTTTCCTATTTTCACCATTAACACTAACACCTGAGGTTATTTGACCTACAATTGATACGATCTCCTTTATCTCCCATTCTTCTGGTATCCAACCTAATGGTGTGTGCTTATAGCCTGGTTTACTTTGATTGATCATGATATGTTGTTATGCAATATTTACAAAGAATTCATAGCTTCTCGCTACACATATGCCATTCTTCACGATGAAGCATTCTACCCAGTGCAAGCCTTTGTATTGTGAACGCTCTTTTTGATTTAATCCACCTTTCCCGGCAGTCTTCGAATGAAAAATGCCACCTCTTAAACCGCCGGATCTATTTGCTTCTTCTCCAGTATTTACTACCTGCCAGTAAACGTCGAAAGGTTTTGGAACGTTGGTTTCTGCAACAAAGTAGATATCGCAGTTCTTTGGTACTGTCGCTTTTGTTGTAATAGAATAGTTTTTAGCTGCATGGGTTTTGTACCTGCCATGAACTTCAACCTTATACTTTAGGTTCAAATCCCAGGTTGGTCTTTCCCGGTGGGAAACTGTTAGCAACGCTGGTTGGTAATTGACAGGCTGGTAGCTCTCCGTCATTAATCTTGCCATTCCAATTTCCTGTACTGCCTCATTTACAGCTCTGGTTCCCAACAATTCTTTCAGGTAACGATAAGCCTGTGTTATATCGCATGTTTGCAAGTACGCAAAATCACTTTTGGCTTTCTCAAGCCAATCGTCAAAACGGTCCTTTCTTTCTGGTTCGATTATCCACCTGTCAGCAAAGTTTTCACAATCATTTATTGGGTTGGAGATCCAATCGACATTGCGGCTGTGTTCAGAGCTAAATCTTTGAACGATAAATTGTTCCATGCCTGCCAGAACATTGTTGATAGCAATGATTAAGTCAGTTTCCTTGTTGTAGGCTTTGGCCGCCAAAGTTGTGATGATGCTCGAAATAGGTTTACATTCATCACCCCCAAACATTATATCACGGTGCCGTTTAAAGATTTGAATTACTCTTAACAGCGGTTCTTTTTCTTTTTGGTATGTTGGTAGTTGTTCAACTGCTTCCCTGATGGAAAATGATTTGTAAAGATTGAGATTAGCTTTCTCTTTCAACCATGCAGCATATCCCCAGGGGTTACTTTTCATCCACCTGCCTGAATTTAGTTCTGTGCGATAGTCAGGTCTTCTTTTATCTGTAATATTAATCGCCAACTGCTCAATTTCAGTTTGGGACATATTGCGTATGGATTTCTCTAACAGCTGTAACTGCTTCTCTTCTATAACGGCAGGGAGAATGTCCATGTGAAATTTAGATGCTTCGTGGTATACCAGCGTCCAACATCGGTTACCTTCTTCATCTAACATGCGTTTATAATCGTCATTCTCTTTTAACTGGTCTCCAATGGCATTTTTTACATGCACTTGTGCCCATTCCACTTTTTTACCTTTCAGTCTGCACACCAAATCAACATCCAACTCGTCATCTTCAACAATAGGTCTTATCATCGTGCCAAAAAGGAATGAACCTTGCGGCTTTATCTCTGGTGAATAAAGTTTTAACTGTGAACCTTCTTTGCATAAATGATTACCAACTGCAGTATACCTATCAATCACCGTTTGATACTGAGCTTCTGTAATATCCAAGGCAATACCGATGTTATTTAGCAGCCTATTGAATTCTGTCATATGTGATATTGATGTCAGCATTGTTTTTTACACTTTAGTTTTAGAACCCTAATTCTTTTAAATATTCGTCCATTTTGTTTTCCACTGTTGTCAACTCAGTTTTCAGCCTGGATATTTCAGCCTGAGTAGTAGCAATATCAATTGGTGCTTCTTCTTCAAACGTGTCCACGTAGCGGGGAATGTTTAGGTTGTAATCATTCCCTTCAATCTCTTTCAGCGTTGCCCGGTAGGCATATTTATCTTCTATTACAGCACCTTCTTCCATATTCAATGGTGCCGCTGCTTTAAAGGCCTTGTAGGTATCAACAATGTGCTTGATGTCCTTATCTTCTCTCAACCGGTGCTGGTTTTTGCCTTCCTGGTATTCACGGCTGGCATCAATGAACAACACGTCTTTATTATCGCCTTTACCCTTGTTGAAAATGAGTATGGCTGCCGGTATACCAGTACCAAAGAACAGGTTAGCAGGCAAGCCAATTACTGCTTCCAACAGGTTTTCTTTAATCAATTGCTCTCTTATTTTTCCTTCGCTGCTGCCACGGAACAGAACGCCGTGCGGTACAATTACACCCGTTTTACCAACATCTTCGTAGGTGGTTTCAATCATATGCGTAATGAACGCATAATCCCCTTTGCTCTTGGGTGGCGTGCCCCGATGGAAACGATTGTATTGATCTGCCAAAGCATTATCAGCTCCCCATTTATCTAATGAGAACGGCGGATTGGCTACAACAATATGGAACTTCATTAGCTGGTCGCCTTCCAGCAAACGTGGATTATTTAATGTATCGCCCCACTCAATGTCAGCATTGTCCTTTTCGTGCAGGAACATGTTCATACGAGCCAATGCCCAGGTGCTTCCATTGTTTTCCTGACCATATAATGAGAAGTTGTTGCTACCTACCTCTGTTGCCACTTTAATTAATAACGATCCAGAACCACAAGCTGGATCACAGATACGGTTACCAGGTTGAGGATCTACCAACTTTGCTAACAGAGTTGATACTTCTCCCGGGGTGTAAAACTCACCCGCTCTTTTACCCGCATCACTTGCAAAATGTGCAATTAAAAATTCGTAAGCATCACCTATTATATCATTCCCCTCCAGGTGTGATGGCTGGAGGTTTAGAGCAGAGAAGTCAAACAGCAGGTTTTTTAAACGACGGTTACGATCTTTGGTTTGACCAAGGTTTGCTTCACTATTAAAGTCAATGTTGCGGAACACTCTTTCAAGTTTGCTGCGGTTAGCATCTTCCAGCTTTTCAAGGCCAATGTTGATAAGCTCACCAAGGTTAGCCTCATTACGCTGTTCAAACAGGAAATCGAACGTGCATTCATTGGGTACCTGAAAACGTTCGTTACGCAGCGCTCTTTCAATCCGCACTTCATCTCCGCTGTACTTTTCAGCATAAGTTGCTTTTTTATCCTTCCATACATCGGTAACGTACTTTAGGAACAGCATTGTTAAGATGTAATCCTTGTACTGTGTGGCGTCGATAGTACCACGGAATGTGTCACAGGCTTTCCAGACAATACTGTTGATTTCTTTTTGCGTGAGTTTTTTCTCCATAATAATTATTTGATCAGTTTTGAGATGATTGCAGTATATAAATTCTGCTTTTGTACGATAAGTTGTTGCGCTAATTCAATTTCTTGCTGATGCAATTGGGCTAATGCAGCTATCCGCTTTTGCTGTTGCATTGGTGGTAATGGAATTTCAAATGCTCCCAGCTCTGATTTTCGGATAGAAAAAATATTAGTCCCACTACCCAATTGCTGAAAGGCCGCTTTGCTTTGAGGTGCATTTAATATAGCAGCCAGGTATTCGGGATTTACCAGTCGTTTATCAGGTCGTAATACAAAGAATATAGAAGAGGCTACAGCAGGATAGTCTGTAAGAGTATAACACCAGGAGAACAACCTGTTACCCTTCCCGGCAAACAGCACATCACCGCCTTTTAACAGATGAGCCTCGCTCTTTTTGTCTATATTTAAGTACTCGTCAGCTTCGATAGTCAGCCTGCCATCTTCGCTAAACTGGCGGACTTGCAGATAAGCTGTTGAACCGGATGGATCGGGCTGAGCATAAAGCCCAAACCGGATATCAGAAATGGAAGCAACACTTGTCGTTTTTATCATTGTAGAACGTTTCGGTTTTACAAAGATAAGAATTTGGCATAATTCTTCATAAAATGTTTTGTAGAACTTTTCAAAATGAAAGTTTTGCTAAAATTCACCTTATTGAGAGCTGTTCTTAGTAAGCAATATTTCTATATAGTATGCCCACAAATGGAAGAGGTTAGAAGCTGTTAATCTGCAGAAAGGCATAGATGAAGTGCGACAACACTCGTAAATAAAATCTTGGAGCTGAAGGTTAGATATCATAATGTTTAAACACATCTATATCCTGTCGTGGTTGTTATTACTCAGATCACTAACCTAATGATTCGAGTAATAGAGTGTTTGATTCATAGCTTTAGCTACTAGGCTGAATCCTGCGCATTTAGTTGATGCAGCTTAAACCATTAGAAGCTTGTTTGCCTCCAAAAGGTTTCGGACAAAATAGAAATTATTTTCAGCCGAAACTTGAACGACTTTTAGTGTAAAACACTATGCATTCAACATTTATTTACAATATTCTTGCTGAAAGATTTATAATGTACTAAGTTTGAAAGAAGAATTTGCAACTCAAAGAAACTGGTGAGTGTTCCGGTGAGTAGCAGGCCTTAGTTCATCTGTAACTTGTTGATAATAAGTGAAATATTACGGAAGTTCGATTCCCGTACGCTCTACAAAAACTAAGAAGCTGTAAACTATCTGTTTACGGCTTTTTTTTTAACTATACCCAATTATTCATTTATTATTATCAAAGGTGCATATCAATACGGATGGGACGAAACACTATTTCTTATCTGGCTATCGGTAGGTTTTTGAATGACGGCGATATTACCTACCGAGTCGATTCTTATCAAGCCCATGTCTTCAAATGCTTTTAACCAGCGTTGCATAGGCAAAACACACCATTTCTGCTGGTACCGTGTAGCGTTCTTGATAATGGAATCAAAATGATTTAACGGCGGATCGTACTTGTCGTGGTATTGGTGTAAAACGTAATCATGTACAAAGATTAGCTGAACGTCCGCCTGATGAAACATCATGGCAAAATCGGTGTCTTCTGCCCCGTACCCTGTAAAAGATTCGTCAAAGCCACCAATGGTTTCAAACGTCTGCTTTTGAATAGCAAAGATTAAAGACCAGAATTGCAGATGCTGAACCGGCTGGCCTGCCGGTATGTGCTCCCGGGCAGGGTGCGGCATCGCTTGATGCTTTAGCTCATCATAATTTCCTGTATTTGGCAGTACCGGTAGATATAGAGGATACGCTGCAATAATATTTTCTGCTCTTAAACCCATCAATATATTGGCAAACAAGGTTGGCGATACGATGCAGTCTACATCTATAAAAATGACGTTGCCCGTTTTTGTAGCAGCTATTCCGGCGTTCCGGGCTGCCGCTAGTGGCAGCTCACCCCTTTCTTTCATTGTATGGATGTTCCCATTCAAACCTACGGGAATTACAATTCCGTCCGGGTCGTCCATACAAACAACTTGTATATCATAGGGAAAAATCGTCGATGCTTTCACAGAATGGAGCAGATTGGCTAATTGCTTTCGCCTTCCCTTCACAATGGTTATAATACTGAATTCAGGCATACCAGTTTTTCATTTTTTGCGCTATTTCCTCAGGTACTAAAGCATTCACTAAATTTTCGTAAGAAGGTGTAAATACTTTCGTTTGTTGCAGTATGTTTTGCCACTGTGCAGCACTGAAAGTTTCCTTCGCTAATAGCGCAATATTTTGGTTAGCTAACACAGTTGCGTGTACCGCCTGCTCGTCGTAGGGTCTGGGCTCCGGAAGCAGGATCAAACGCTTATCCAGCGACAACAGTTCTGCAATGGTATTTTGACCGGCTGCAGAAATCACTAAGTCTCCAACAATAGCTTCCCTGATATCTTTAACCGGGCCGAGTAGTGTGCAATTTTTAGCTAAAACATAATCCCGCTTATTACCGATAATAGTAAAATGTATGTTTTGATCTGACGTGATATTTTGAAGCACTGACTCCTCGTAATTATCGTAGCCCAACAGGATTGTTATGTTATGGGCATCTGAACGGTTGCTCTGCTTCAACCCACGCCCAGCATACTTCGACATATATCCGCTGTAGAATGTTTTAGATGTGTACCCGTAATGCTCTTGTTCCAGAGAAGCCGGAAAATGAGCCACGATATGATCCGCCAATTCATGCGCAAAGACCTGTGTCGGATCGTTCATAATA
>CAXTDO010000195.1:0-8811 GCA_964242315.1 uncultured Flavihumibacter sp. | reverse complement strand
GATCATGGCACAAGGCTTACTATTTCGGGCGACCTGGGGTATCGTTTCCAGCCGTTTGTAAGTATTGCGGTGAGCACCAGTTACAACCACATTGATCTTCCAAAGCCCTGGGGCATAAATGATTTTTGGTTAATCGGACCCAGGTTTGATGTAACGATGACGAACAAGCTATTTTTTACACTATTCACGCAATATAATAACCAGCTCAACAACATCAACGTAAACACGCGTGTGCAATGGCGTTATAAACCCGCTTCTGATTTGTTTCTGGTGTATACCGATAATTATTATTCCACTCCCATTGCCGTGCGCAACCGGGCGCTGGTGCTGAAGTTTACTTACTGGTGGAATTTGTAATTTCTTTTTTAACCACGGAGAAAATGCCAGAGAGGAAGAAGAGGTTACACAGAGACGTTCTCTGTGTAACCTCTTCTTCCTCTCTGGCATTTTCTCTGTGGTTAAAAAAAAGTTTGCAACTATGAATTGTTATTCTCACCACGATCCGCGGGAAGGCTGATGGTTATGGTGGTTCCTATGCCTTTTACGCTTGATACTGTTAACGTTCCGTCATTTCTTTCTGTCATGTTTTTTGCAAGCCACAGGCCGATGCCGGTGCTCCGGCGGCCATATGTATCCTGTGTGATCCTTTTGTGATCATTAACACGGATTGCTTCTACTATTTCATCGGTCATGCCGATACCTGTATCCTGAACACTTATATAACATCGTGTAGCAGTTTCCCAGGCACTAATAAAAACGATGCCTTTAAACTGCGTGTATTTGATAGCGTTATCCAGAAGATTCCTCAAAACCAGTTTTATAGATTCAACATCTATCGTACAAAATAATTCAGGTGTAATTTTTATATGGAAGATCAGTTCTTTTGATTCGGCTATCGGTAAGAAGTCGTAACATACCTGGTCTATGATAGCCTGCATAGAAACTTTTTGAGGGTTGTAGTTGATCTGCCCCGCCTCGCTCAGTGACCAGTATAAAAGATTGTTTAAAAGCGACTGTGTGCTCGCAATGATTTGTTCGGTGTCTTCGGCAAGCGATATCGCATCCTCGCTTCTGGCATCCGACAACAGTTTCTGTATCTGGTTAATGTTTATCTGGAGCGTATAAACGGCTGATCGTAGATCATGCGACACAATAGAAAACAACTGGTTTTTTGAATCATTCAGCCGCTGCAATTTTTCGGTACGCGGTCGCAGGCTGTTTAGAAGCCTGTTTAATACCTGGTTTTTTCTGCTTAAAATGAAGACCCAAACCAGCAATAAAACCGTTAAAAAAATGAATACATTTCGCTGTCCGGTTAATTCTCTTTGCCTATCCTTACTGCTCGTTATTTCGCCGGAGCCTGCAGGGGCGCCAAACGGGTTCTGTTGATCCTCTAACTTTTTTTTTGGGAATTCTGCTCAGGCGATTGAATAGGAGAAGGCGTGTCCTGCAACGATCTTCCTTTATGAACGGTATCTGAGTTAAGCGGTGTTTTTTGTGAATATCTCCTCGTGTTTTTCCTGGAAGTTGGTTTTGGCGAACTATCGGATTGTTCCGGCGCCGGTTGTTGTTGAAAATAATCCATCATGGCAAAGCGCTGTTGGCCAGACATTTCACGAAATGAAAACCCATTTTGAAGTATGATAATCAGACCAATCCAAAAACACAGTTTTATCATCAACAACAGGGTTTATTTGTGAACTTCTTTATTCTGCAGACTATCGGAATGTAGTCCTTGCAAAGAAAATTGGATTATTTCGAACATTAAAAATAACGCTTATAACCAAAAACGTACCACTTAATCCTTAAAATTACCTGCTTGCGAGGTTTACCTGCCAGCGTTTTTACATCTTCAGTATTTTCAACCGGTTGTTTATTCAATCTATAACAAGGCTTATCCTGAAGCCATTTGATCATCAAATTATGTTTATGTGCATTGTCAACTTAAAACGATTGATACGCGGGTGTATTGTTCTATTATTAGTTGTAGTAAACGGTTGTGCAACAATTTCAAAGTTTGACCAGTATGCATATAGTCAGGCGACCTCTATAAAAGTAGACGCATTGAATTTGATGGATAAGGCGACAGATTCTTTCAGCTTATACCAGCCGTCTGTTGTAAGCATTATGACATCCATCGATAAGGTTTATGAGTACGAGAAAAATCGTCCCAAAAATATTATTTCCGAAAAAATGTGGGCGCTTGTGAAAGATACAAGTGGTCATCTTTATGGCGGTTTTATCAACCGCTGGAAAAAGGAGGGTGTTTTAGACAAGGTGTTTATTATGGAATCGAAACGCCTGATTGGTGACTCCTTCGACGAAATTTCACAGCTTGAAAGTGGTAAAATAAAAGCTGCTCAACGAACCAATTAATATTAAAATTTATGAGTGATATAAACTTCGATCAGATAGTCAATCAACTCCTTAGCGGAGTAGAGACCATTGCAAAAAACTCCTTAAACGATTATGTGAACCAGGCCAAGGCTGATGGAAAAAATTATATTGATAACGCCAAAGAGGATCTGCTGGAATGGACAAAGGAAGTTGAAACAGGATCAATGAACCGAAAGGATATTGAGTTCCTGCTTGAAAGTGATGAAGACCTTTCCAAAATGACGGCACTAAAACAGGCAGGCCTTGCGCAGGGGCATATTGATCAGTTCCGGAACAGCATTATCAATTTGATAGTTGGAACCATTACCGGCCTGGTGAAAATATAAAGGTATCAGCTATTGGAAGTTATGTACTGATGTAGTAATTAAAATTATAAGTTTTTTTTAAACACAGAGGGCACAGAGGAAGGAAACACAGAGGACGCAGAGGGCCTCCGTGGCCTCTGTGTTTCCTTCTTCTGCGCCCTCTGTGTTTAAAGAACCGGTCGAAATGCTGAACCTAATCATCTTCAAAACAAATACAATGAAACTTTTAAAATACAGTGCTTTGTTGCTATTGATCGCAATGTTCTCCTCAAGCTGCCAACCCGCGGAACATCTTAACTCTATGTATGTTCTGTCAACCGTGTTAATCATTCTCGATATCGTTCTATTTGTGTTCCTGGCGCTATACAGTAATATTCTTCGTGATGAAGTAAGCAATCGTGTGGAATTTGACGAGAACGCGGTGAAAATTCAGCGACAACAAAAACGAAAGCTCGTTAATAAAACTGATCCGTTTAGTTTGACAAAGGTTCAGTTTGGTGTCTGGACCGTAATCATCTCTTCTTCCTATCTATATCTTTCCATAACAAAAGGTGATTGTTCGGGCACACCCATTAATAAAACAGCGCTGGTTCTTATGGGTATTTTTGCAGGAACCGCGGTCGCCTCTTCAATCATGGATAAAAATGAAATGAATGATAACCGGCCACGTCATCAAAATAGTCCTTCACAGGGATTTTTTATCGATTTGCTTTCCGACGATAACGGAATCAGCCTTCACCGTTTTCAAAATTTCATTTGGACGCTGATAGCCATGACTGTCTATATCTACAAGGTTTATAATGTAAATAGTGGTTGTGTACTTCCTGAACTAAGCGACACATTGTTAGCGCTTACGGGTATCAGCAGTGCTACCTATCTTGTACTCAGATCGAAAGAAAACGATCCCTCCATACAGGAAGCACAAGACAATGCTGATGCATCAGCAAACAATACAATTACGCCCTCAGCACAGTCACCTTCTTCCAGGACTGTAACATCTGTAAGTAGTAGTTAAATAATAAAAATAGTTATTTTTACACGCATTAGTGTTGCTATCAGCCGTCAGCTATCAGCTATCAGGAAATCAAAAACTGATAAGCCTTCTTCCTGATAGCTGATAGCCTCCTGATAGTTATTCCATCCCCACCCAATGTAAAGCTGAATTCATGGCTGCCTGTTTTGTAGCTGATCAAAGCGATCAATTTAGAAACCTGACAAAAATATTTTTTCTTGTACATAGTTAAATGTTTGCAACATTGTCTTCTTTTTTGGGTGATGGTTGCGTCCTTTATGTTTGCAAAGGGCCAGGAAAATTTCAAGTTGGATCCTATACCGGAGAAAAGATTGCCTGACCTTTGGAAACAGTGTATATATATTCTTGTCTCAGACAAAGATGCGGTATACATCCGGAATTACTTTAACAGAGTGATTCATTTGGCGGATAGTGCGGGTGATAGCCAGTTAAAAAGATATGGTGAGTATTTTAACAGATGCAGCGGGGTACTGTTTTCGCAGGACTATGAATCTCATTTTGCCCCGGGGGATTACCAGAGTGTAGTGAATATTTTTGCTGATACTCAGGCCTGGGCAATAAAAAATGGCTATGCCGATATCGCTGCATCCTGCGACCATTATATCGGGCAGGTATATTATCGCGCTAACAGGTATGGCATGGCATTCGAACACCTGTTAAAAGCAGATGACGCATTTAAGAAAATAGGGTACGATCACGTACCCAATGCCTCGGAGTATTTATATAACCTCGGATTGCGCTTTTACCAGTTCGAAGAATACGACAAATCGCTCGCCATCTTACTACAGGCATCGCAACTGCAGTTTTACATTCCCAGGGTAGAGTTGAATACCTTAAACGCCATCGGGTTAATTTATTCCCACAGCAACCGGCTTGAACAGGCCGTGGTTTTTCTGCGTAACACCATTAACAAAGCCATTCAATATAACGATACCGCCTGGATCGGCATTGCTACCGGCAACCTTGGCAACGTTTTTCTGGCAGAGAATAAAATGGACTCGGCACTGTTTTATCACCGCAAAAATTTTCGGCTTAATGCTGGTAGCTCATCTCGTGCTCCGGAAGACGCAGCTAAATCGGCCATCTCAATGGCCACCATTTTTCTCCGGCAGCATCATCCTGACAGCGCGAGAAACTATATCGAAATTGGAAATGCCCTTGCACATAAATATATAAAGGATAGTACCGATATAGTTGAATTTCACCGGCGGTCATTAAAAGTTGAAATCGAATATCACAAAGAACAAGACGATTTTAAAGAGGCCATGAGATTGATGGATACAATGTCGCTGGTTGAGCAACAATTACGAAGTATATTAGACATCAAAATTTTAAATCGTGCGGTTGAGAAAACAGAAGCAAAATCCTATAATGACCGTTTAGATTTATTAAAAAGTCAGAAAGACCTTGACAGGTTACGCTATTATTTTTTTTTAGCGGGCCTTTTATTAATCGTAACAGCGGTAGGTGCGTTCTTTAGAGACAAATGGCTCAAAAGAAAACGGCAGATGCAGCTCAATGAAAAAGATAAATATATTCTCCAGGTAGAAAAACTCAGGGCAGAAGACAGTCTGCAGCATGCACAGGATTTATTGAAAGCATATGTAGACACGATACGGGAAAAAACAAATATTATCAATCATCTTGAATCGGAGGTGAATATATTAAAGCAAATTCCCAGTGATGTACCGGAGCTTGACAGGATTACCTCTATCAAGGAAAAGTTGGTGGCCGGTACCATTCTTACTGATGCCGAATGGTTACAGTTCAAAGGAATGTTCGAGCAGGTTTACCCGGGATTTTCATTCAGGCTCAAAGAAAATTATCCCGAATTATCACCCGCGGAGGCGCGGCTTCTCTATCTCACCAAACTAAATCTTTCTTCCCGGGAAATGGCTGCCATGCTGGGGATCTCGGTTCAAACAATTCATAAGCTTCGTTACCGGTTACGAAAAAAACTGAATTTGGAGGAAAACAGCAACTTTGATTCACTTTTGAAGAAAATCACCTGATTGTTCATGCTATTTTATCAGGGTGAACACTCTCATGAATTCATCCAGGTAACGCCGACTAAAAAATAAGGTGTAGCCATCTTTAAAAAAGATCTCGTGAGTTTGTGTATCTATTTTTGTGATCTCTTTTAAATTAATCACATATCTCCGGTGTATGCGTCTGAACATATCCGGGGGTAAGGAGTTATGCAAATCGCCAAGTGTTTGCTGCACAACAAATTTTTGGTTATAACAAACCAGCTTGCTATACTTGCCCTCTACTTCAATATATTTGATGTCCTCGTACTTTATACTCACAAGGCTATTGGCACGTTTTACAAACAAAGGCGAAGATGGTGGGGCAGGAGATGTAACCTCACGTGGTTGAAAAGTTTCCTGTTGGTATCTTCCAAGCGCTAATTCAATTGCATACTGCAATTCCGGCTTATTGAAAGGCTTGATAATATAATTATACGGTTTGGTATCCTTTGCCAGTTTGAAAGTGGTACTATCGGCAGACCCTGTCAGAAATAAAAAAGGTTTCTTCGTTTCCTTATTTTCATTCATCGTCATACCGAAGACTATGCCGTCGGGTTTGCCATTAAGATAGATGTCCACGAGACTGATGTCGGGTTGGTATTTGTCGAAATACTCCAGTCCCTCTGTTAAGGAAGTAGCCATGGCGGGCACCTGGTAGCCCATCTGCAACAGTGTGTCTTTTAAGAAATCCGCTTCTGCGGGTTTGTCCTCCATAATTAAAACTTTAATTTCTTTCATTGGATTGCAAAAAGGTGGTTAATAATAGTTGCTACAATTATTTGTTTATGAGTATGGCTTCGAAAACTTTGGATGTCTAAGCTAGCTGCAAATTAAAAAAGTCTGTTTTCAGATTAAGGGATTAGATAGGGTGTTGAAAGAAGATCAAACCACCGGTTTATATATATTCATGTAATATCGTTATAGAAAAACAAATTGTAACATATACCGCATAGACAAACCTGCAATGGCTATGGACAAACATATGGACAAAATGGCCGCAGGTTTAAAAGACTATGGTCTTATGATATATTAATGAGATTCTAAAAGAAATAATGTGTAAAAAGTTGAGATGAACTCAGTTCAGTTGGGGAATAGCTTGGGAGATGTGCTTGGAGGTCTTTTATACACCTCGATTTAAACAGGAGGGATATCTGCATGGCAGAAGCGCATCAGTACTGCGGCGGATGTAGACGTGCTGCAAGAACATAAGTTAATGCCGATAGAAATTTATTAACCGGTTAATATTTAGCCGATTGCACCAACGTCCTGCCACACTGGCAAACTTTTGCTATGTACCGTTTTTCTTTTCATGCCATATTCAATGTATAAACTTTCGAAAAGAAAAGTCGGGTTTGTGCATTTCTATTTCATTCCTGCCTGATTCCAGTTGTGCTTCTGTTGCATAAGCAAACATTTTTTGTTCATAGTCGTTAATAGCCTCTTCTATGGTTTCAAATTTTCCATTAGTGAGGTTATCGGATAAAATTGATGCGTCCACCAGTCCGATATTCACACCCTGACCTGCAAAGGGTGGCATTAAATGCGCGGCATCTCCAATAAGCGTTATAGGCAAAATGCGATTTTTTTTCCAGTGGGTATTTAAGGGAAGTCTTCTTGTCGGTAATCCAACAAAGAAAGATGTTGAGTGGATTAATTTTTTATATTGATCGTTCCAATTCGAGAACCTGTTTGAAAGAAATGCAGTGATGCTTTCCGTATTCTGAAAGTCTAATCCATTATCATGAACCCATTCATCAGGTTTTTTAAAAATTAAGCCGTAGGTCAATACGCCGTTGTTGTAGGGGTTTGCAACTAATAAATTGCCCTGATATGCGGTCATTAGTCTGTTACCATCGCATAATTGATAAAATTCCGGACAATTCTTTTCAGGTTGCAATATGTCTGCCTGTATAATAAAAGTACCGGTATCTTCTGCTTTAGTATCCGTAACATGGTTTCTTGCTTTGGACATTCCTCCATTGGCTACGATAATAAGATCTGCGGTCGCATCGGGGTTATTTTCGAATTGTAACAACCATCTTCCGTTCTGTTCTTCAAGCCCTGTAAATTTTCTGTCCCAAACAACTGTATTGTTTGTTAAACTGTTGAGCAGTATGGTTCTTAAATCGTTCCTGTTTATCTCAGGATTGTCATACTGATTTTCGCATGTGGGTTTTTTAGCAAATAATACATTAGCCTGTTCGTCGGTAAAGCTTCTTCCCCTAGGTATCGCATTGGACTAATAACTTTCCAACAATCCTGCTTTTTTCAATACTTCCTGCCCTGAACTTTTATGCAAGTCGAGCGTACCGCCCCAGATTCTTGTTTTTGCGTCTTTGTCCCTTTCGTAAACGGTTACATCTACGTCTTTCTGCTGTAGTAATCTTGCCATCGTAAGACCCACCGGCCCTGCACCGATAATGGCTATCTTTTTATGCTGAAGTAACATGATTTTGCGTTGTTTTAATACGATGCAAAATTCTGATAGGATAGAAAAACGAAATAGTAGAAATCAGTCGTTTTTAAGAAGGGAAATTTTTAATCGCTGTAATGTCTATGAAGCGGTCATCTTTGTTTTTACTTAACTCTTTAGGTGTAACGCCGGCATACTTTTTTATTTCTTTGATGAAATGATTTTGGTCTGTAAAATTTTGTTCGGGGAAAAGTTTGCCTTCGCTGATGTGTTTAAACGACGACCCTAAACGAAGAATGTTACAATAGGCTTTGAGTGAAATTCCAAACTGCTGATTGAAGTAACGATTGATTTGCCGGCTACTCCAAAACACGTTCTCCGAAAGCTCTTCCACAGGCATTGAGCCGTTGGAAGAATAAATAAGTTCAAATAATTTTTTCTTTCGTCCGTCGATGTTTTCAGGTGAAATGGATGTTATTTTTTGTGTTGCGTTGCTGCAAAAATCTTCCAGGCTGCTTAGGTCGCTTTCAAATTGCCAGAAATCATTTGAAATATTTTTCCCTTTGTTCAACACATCTTTAATTGAATCGCCTAACAAATATTCCACAGCTAATAATTTAAGCCCTATGGTAA
>CAXTDO010000194.1:0-8826 GCA_964242315.1 uncultured Flavihumibacter sp. | reverse complement strand
TCCGGGTGCATTAAAATCCCAGTATGGTATAAGGTCATCAGGCAGCCTGTTTAAATAAACATAGGCAACCTGCTGCGCAAATTCCAGGAACTCGGGTTTTTTAGTTTCCCGGTAGCACATCGTAAAACCATAAATGGCCCATGCCTGTCCCCTCGCCCACATGGAATTATCTTTGTAACCCTGATGGGTAACCCCTTTTATCTTTTTCCCGGTGACTGTATCATACACTACAACATGATAAGAAGAGTAATCCGTACGGAAATGATTTTGCATGGTTGTTTCAGCATGCCTGACAGCTATCTCATAAAGCTTTTTTCCACCGCCGTTTTTGGATGCCCAAAACAACAGTTCCAGGTTCATCATGTTGTCTATGATGGTATTATGCGGCCAGTCTTGTTGCTTTACCATTCCCGGCCACGACAAAATAGTTCCTACTTTAGGATTAAACAGGGTAGCAAGCGTATCAGCAGCAGCCAGTAATATTGTTTTGTAAGAACTGTCACCCGTTAGCCGGTAGCCGTTTCCATAGCTGCAATAGAGTTGAAATCCCAGGTCATGATCTGTTGCCGGGCGGTATGCAAGCGATTTTAACGAACGGGTAAAACTATCAGCACGGTTTTTCCAGGCTTCGTTTTTTGTATATTCATATTCATACCAAAGCACGCCGGGCCAAAAGCCGCTCGTCCAGTCGGTGACGGCGACATATGTCCAGCTTGAGTCGCCGAGATTAACGGTCCGTGGCATTTTTGTGTAATTATTACTGTCGGCCTTTGTTTTAGCGGCCTGGCTGGTGGTATATCTTAAAGCCGCATCGGCATCAAAGGACTTGCTGCCGCAATAGCTGAATAAAAAAACTACCTGTATTATGATCAAAATCTGTGACGCAGATAACTTCATTCTAAAATAGTTTATTCAATATTACCATTTTTTATATGATACACTACAGGCTGTTTTAAGATATAATTGCCAAGAATTATTTGAGGCTGATTTCTCCTACCTTAGTGCAATGTTTACAATAAGCGGGTTAAACATATTTCCGGTTAAATCGCTTGGTGGCTATGCCACTGATGCGGCAACTGTTACAGACAGGGGGTTTATGTACGACAGGCGCTGGTTGCTGACGGATCAGAACAATAAATTTTTAACCCAGCGCGAGATTCCGGCTATGGCACTTCTGTCTGCTTCCGTAGCAGATGAAACATTGATTATCCGGCATAAGAATAACGACGCAGTAAAATTAGAATTGCCGGTGCTACCTGAAAATCAGGTATTAAAAAGAGTAGAAATCTGGAGTGACAATTGCAAAGCACAATGGGTAAGTAAAACCGCTGATGATTGGTTCTCTGATATTTTAAAAAGCTCCTGCCAGTTGGTTTACATGCCAGACGAGACCAGACGCCATGTTGACGGACGCTATGCGCCGAACAAAGAAATCACCAGCTTTACAGATGGTTATCCTTTCTTAATTCTCGGTGAGGCTTCACTGGCTGATCTGAACAGCAGGCTGAACGATCCCTTACCAATGGACCGCTTCCGGCCAAATATTGTTTTCACCGGCGGATTGCCTTATCAGGAAGATTCGTTTAAACATTTTAATATCGGAACTGTTGAGTTTATGGGCGTAAAAGGTTGTGGAAGATGTGAGATCACTACCATTGATCAACAAAACCTTGAGAAAGGTAAGGAACCGTTGAAAACACTGGCAGGTTATCGCGCCAGAAACAACAAGATCTATTTTGGACAATATTTGTTGCATCGAGGCGAAGGCATCATTAAAACAGGAGAACAGATTGTGTTGGATTGATGGTAATAACTAACATTCTAAGTTTTTTTTAACCGCAGAGGGCACAGAGGAGGAAACACAGAGGGCGCAGAGAAAGCCTCTGCGCCCTCTGTGTTTCCTCCTCTGTGCCCTCTGCGGTTAAAAACTGGTTGAAAGGCTGACAGGTACTACGTCGATTTACTATTAACTTAACACCAGCGGTGTCCATCAGACTTCGATGCGTTCAACATTAAATAATCATTATGAAAATACAGGTTTTTGCAGTTTTGAAAGATTTTTTTGAAAAGGAATTTGAACTCCAGGCGGATGTCAGCAACATACCTGGTTTGAAAGAACGTCTTATTGAAATGAACCCTGCTGCAGGTAGCCTGTTGAACATTTGCCGTTTTGCAGTTAAAGATGATTTTATTGATAACGATTTTCAATTACAGGACCATGACACTATCTATATTATCCCACCGGGAAGCGGTGGATGAACAGTTTTACATAACAGAGGCACCTATTGATATAGCAGGCCTTCTGGCAAAGTCGCATCACCCTAAAGCCGGAGCCATCGTACTTTTTAGCGGCGATGTAAGAAATCACAGTAACGGGAGGGATGTTGATTATCTGGAATATGAAGCCCAGGCTACTCTGGCATCCCGTATGATTGCAGACATTATTTCAGAAGCCAATACGAAATGGGATCTTACCATTGCAACGGCGATCCACCGTATTGGAAAAGTACCGGTTTGTGAAAGCGCCGTAGTTGTGATAACAGCATGTGTCCATCGCCATGAAGCATTTACGGCGAACCGGTACATTATAGATCGCATCAAACATGAGGTGCCTATCTGGAAGTGTGAATTTTTTACAGATGGAAGCAAGGAATGGGGTGGTAATTGTAACTGTCACACAATTACGGGGGAAGTGGGAAAGCATGTGTATGATATGTGATTCCATCGTTTAGTGAAAATTTCTGTAAATTCATCAATGGACTGGTCAACCTGTGCCTCTATGAATGAACAAAATTTTAGCGCTGCTTTTGAGAACACGTTTATAGGAATGACAGTAGCCGATCTTCATGGCTTTATCATCCAGTCCAATCAATCATTCTGTGAGATAACGGGGTACAGTTCAGACGAACTGGTTGCTAAAAAATTTCTTACTATAATTCATCCCGAAGACAAAACAAATATTGCAGCGGTATGGAACGATCTGTTTCAAAACATAACCGGTCACGTAACTATAGAAAGCCGCTATGAAAATAAGTTAACAGAAACGGTATGGGTTCGCAACAGTTTTTCTTTAATAAAAGATCCGGAGGGCCTTCCCAAAAACGTCATCATTATTTGCGTTAATATTAACGAAGAAAAAAGTGCTCAACACAAGGCAGAAGAAATTGCGAAACGTTTCCGTTTATTAGCCGATAGTATACCACAGCAGATATGGACGGCTGATGCGGAAGGCAACCTGAATTACTTCAGTAGAATTTTTTATGAGTACTCTGGTTTGACGTTTGAAGACATTGCAGGCCATAACTGGACAAATATCGTTTTTGCTGAAGACAGGGAAAACACCTCGAATCTTTGGAAGCGCTCCATAGAAACCGGAGAAGAATTTGTTATGGAACACCGTCTGAAACGTAGCGACGGGAACTTCAGATGGCAGCTAAGCAGGGCGACGGCTCAAAGAGATCATAACGGAAAAATTATTTTGTGGGTAGGTTCAACAACCAGTATTCACAAGCAAAAAACTATTGAAGAGCAACTGGAAAAACAGGTGATGGAAAGAACGCGCGACCTGGAGAACGCAAACTTTAATTTAAAACAGTCTAACCATGACCTGGAGCAGTTTGCTTATATAGCCACTCATGATCTGCAGGAGCCTTTAAGAAAGATCCGTACTTATTCAAGCTGGATCAACAAAAAATTTGAAAATACACTGCCGGAAGAAGCCCACGAGTATATGTTGAAAATTGAAAATGCGTCGGAGCGGATGTCTACACTGGTTGACGATTTGCTTAACTATTCATTACTGCTAAGACCTCAGGAGGCATTTGAAATTACCGATTTAAATACTATACTGGACGATGTTTTGAAAGATTTTGATCCGGTTATTAAAGACAGGCAAGTAGTTATCAACCGGATGCACCTGCCGCAGCTACAACTGGTTCCCATGCAGATATATCAACTTTTTTATAATCTTTTAAGCAACGCATTAAAATTTACCAATGATGAAAGGAATGCTGTTATAGAGATCACAACCAGAACGTTGCCCGTGGAGGAAGTCATCGCCCTGCAACTGAATATGGATATATCTTTTACGGAAATAATTTTTAAAGATAACGGTATCGGATTTAGCCAGCAGTATGCGGAGAAGATATTTTCTATTTTTCAACGCCTTAACAGCAGAACAAAATTTTCGGGAACCGGAATCGGCTTGGCGTTATGCAAAAAAATTGTGTTGTTTCATCATGGCGTCATCTACGCCAAATCAACCGAAAATGAAGGTGCATCATTTCACGTGATACTTCCGATATGATGTACGTATTAAGGTAACGGGCCTTGTAAGTTTTTTTAACCACAGAGGTCACAGAGGAGGAAACACAGAGGGCGCAGAAGCTTTCTCTGCGCCCTCTGTGTTTCCTCCTCTGTGACCTCTGTGGTTAAAAAACATCTATCACTTAATCAAGCTAAACGATTAATTATTTAATACTGGAGGGATGAAAATTCTCTGCCCAGTTGTAGGTAAGGATTGAACGCAGACTGGCCAAAATTTTAGCAAACGAATCTGGTTTTTCCAGATAATAATTTGCCTTGTTACGGTAAGATACTTCACGGTAATCTTTAAGGGTTGAATACATGATAACAGGAATGCGATCATATTTTTGAACCGCCCTTATATTCTTTAAACAATCTACTCCATTTGTAACGGGCATGTTGATATCAAGAAAAATAAATGCGGGTTTTATAACTGTTATCAGTTCCATTAATTTCCTTGAGCAATCTGCATGTAACACACTATACATATCGGAAATTTCGTTAACCGCTTTCTTAAATAGGAAGAAGTCTTCTTCATCATCATCTACAAAAACAATCAGTTGCATTAGTATTACAATTATTTAACATCATTTTTCAGAAGTTAAATTAATGCTTTTGAAAATGGGTTAAAAAGATTCTGACCCTATTAAACGAGGTTTAATAGTTAATACTTATGATAGATAATAACTTTTCCCTTATTTGGATTATTTCCTTTAATCAACTTCCGATTAATACGTATTCGGCTGATAAAGTGTCTATTAATGATCGTTCAGTGGAAGTCCGCGTTGTTGGAATTCCTTCCAGTTTAAATATTCGTTTCCCTTTCGTTCCTCTACCATAGTGATGCAGTCTTCCACAGGACAAATTAATTTGCAGAGATTGCATCCAACGCATTCTTCTTCTTTGATGGTGTAGGTGTTGTAAGGTTTTCCCCACTGGAGATTAATAGACTGATGAGAAGTGTCTTCGCAGGCAATATAACAAAGGCCACAGTGTATGCATTTATCCTGGTTAATTTTTGCAACGATGTGATAATTGATATCCAAGTCTTCCCAATGTGTGAGTGTTGGAACTGATAGTCCGATGAAGTCAGTAACGCTTGTGAATCCTTTTTCATTCATCCAGTTATTGAGGCCTTCGCAAAGGTCTTCAATGATCCTGAATCCGTATTTCATTGCAGCAGTGCATACCTGTACCGTGGTGGCTCCCAATAAGATAAATTCCACCGCATCTTTCCAGGTACTTATCCCTCCGATGCCTGAGACCGGTACTTTTCCGGTTACGTTATCCTGGCTGATGGTTGCAAGCATTTTTAAAGCGATAGGCTTTACTGCCGGTCCGCAATAACCGCCGAAAACCGATTTGCCGGCAACATACGGGTTAGGAACAAATGTGTCCAGATCAATCCCTGTTACCGACTGAATGGTGTTGATAAGAGAAAGCGCATTGGTGCCGGCTTCCACTACAGCACGTCCGGTAGGAACAACGGAATGTACATTGGGTGTAAGCTTGGTAATTACTGGTATGGTGGCGGCTTCCATTACCCATTCCACGACCATTTTTGCAATTTCAGGGTCCTGCCCTACGGTGGCGCCCATTCCTCTTTCGGTCATGCCGTGAGGGCAGCCGAAGTTTAACTCCAGTCCATGAGCGCCTGTATCTTCCACCTGTTTTATAAGTTCATGCCAGCTTTCCCTGTTATTGTCGGCCATCAGAGAAACGATCATGGCACGATCCGGGAATTCTTTCACCACTTCGGCTATCTCGCTCAGGTTGATGTGAAGGGGCCTGTCTGATATGAGTTCAATATTGTTAAACCCCATCATACGGCTGCCATTCAAATCTACCGAAGAATAGCGCGAGGAAACATTTTTAACCTGGGTGCCCAGCGTCTTCCACACAATTCCACCCCACCCCGCTTCCAGTGCCCGCAATACATTATATTTCTTATCCGTAGGCGGCGCGCTGGCCAGCCAAAAAGGATTGGGAGAATGTATGCCGAGGAAGTTTGTTGATATGTCAGCCATGATTTAATGATTAATTATTAATGATTAATTATTAACGGATAATAGTTAATTGCGTAAGAATCGCTAATTATTAATGATTCTGATAGTCAAAGTTCAAAACGAAATAGAAGTATGCTTTATGCCATTAACCACTATTCGTTAACCATTAATCATTAAAAACCGCATTATTCCCGCTGCTCCTTCTTTTCCTGCCTGCACCGCATCAACTACTTCCTTGCCACCGTTTACGCAGTCACCTCCTGAGAATACTCCTGAAATGCTTGTTGATCCGTCGGCGTTAATCACAATTTTTCCAGATGCATTGGTAAGATTGTTATCATCTACCAGCGTTTTGAAAGGAACCTGGCCGGTAGCTTTTATAACCATGTCTACATGCAATACCACTGTGTTACCCGTTTCTACGGGAGAACGCCGGCCACTGGCATCGGGTTCGCCCAAACGCATTACGCTGCAGACCAAACGGTTTACCTTTCCATCTATGCCGATGATCTCCAGGGGTGCGGCAAGCCAGATGATATTACAGCCATCCATCTTTGCAATGTCAAGTTCAGCATTGGTGCAGGGCATTTCGTACTGAGTACGCCGGTAAACTATGGTTACTTCTTCAGCGCCCAGGCGTTTTGCCTGCGTGGCTGCGTCAATGGCAGTCATGCCCATGCCTATTACGGCAACTTTATCCCCCACTTTAACCTTGCTATACTCTGAATCCCTGATATCATATATAAAATGCAGCGCATCCACCACTCCTTCCAGTTCTTCACCGGCAATGTTCAGCGGCCTTGCAAGTCCCACACCTATTGAAACATATATGGCATCAAATTCTTTCTGTAGATCTGTTAGCAATACGTTTTTACCAAACTCTTTGTTATACCTGATCTTTATACCGCCAATAGAAGTGATGAACTCCACCTCATCTTCACAAAATTGCGGTGTAACTTTATAGGCAGCTATACCGTACGTCATCAGTCCGCCGCCTCTTTCTTCTTTTTCAAAAATGGTTACGTCTATCCCTTCCAGTGAGAGGGCATGAGCACAGGCGAGCCCTGCAGGACCGGCCCCGATAACAGCTACTTTTTTTCCATTGGAAGGTTTTCTGCTAAACAAGCGCCATTTTTCCGTGATCGCTTTTTCTGTAGAATAACGTTGCAGCTTTGCTATGGAGATGGGCTTCTCTTCCATGAGGTTATACACACAGGCACCTTCACATAATTTTTCTACCGGACAAACTTTAGAGCAACCTCCGCCCATAATATTAGCCGAGAAAATGGTATGTGCCGAACCTCTTAGATTATCGCTTGCAATCTGTTTTATAAACTTAGGTACATTAATGCTGGTAGGACAAAGCTTGGTACAGGGCGCATCATAACAGAAGATACAGCGGTTGGCTTCCACCAATGCCGCATCAGATGTTTCAAATGGCGGATGAATATCGGAAAAGTTGATCTCGTATTGCTCCGGTGGTAGTCTTTTATTTTTGATTGCCATTTGTTGTAGTTAAGTAAGGCTGGCGACGTTTAAACCTATAACGTTTTTAAAACCTTATAGGTTTTCCATGGGAAATATTTCATCACAACTGCACCAGCGCACCATAAGTTTCGGGCCGCCTGTCTCTGTAAAATTGCCATACGTTGCGCACTTTGTCTATCATTTCGAGGTCGAACTCTGCCACGAGTAATTCATCGTTGTCTTCGGAAGCGATCGCAAAAATTTCACCTCTTGGATTTACAAAGTAAGACGAGCCATAAAATTTGCCGAGGTTCCAGGGCTGCTCCGTGCCAACGCGGTTGATGCATCCCATAAAATAACCGTTAGCGGCGGCATGTGCCGGCTGTTCGAGCTTCCAGAGATATTGAGAGAGGCCCGCTACCGTTGCAGACGGGTTGTATACGATCTCGGCTCCGTTCAATCCCAGGCACCTGGCGCCATCTGGAAAATGACGGTCGTAACAAATATAAACACCCACTTTTGCATAGCGTGTTTCAAAAACAGGGTAACCAAGATTACCGGGCTTGAAGAAAAATTTCTCCCAAAAACCTGAAGTGTGAGGTATGTGATTCTTTCTGTATTTTCCCAGGTAGGTGCCGTCGGCGTCAATAACAGCAGCAGTGTTATATAAAACACCAGCCTGTTCTTTTTCATACACCGGCACTATCATCACCATGTTGTATTTGCTTGCATACTCCGCCATCCGCTCTGTAGTAGGCCCGGGAACCGTTTCGGCAGACTCATACCAGACACCATCCTGCCCCGGACAAAAATAAGGCGTGTTAAAAATTTCCTGCAGGCATAAAATCTGAACACCCTGCCTACCTGCATCATCAATGAAAGGAATGTGTTTTTGAAACATCGCTTCCTTGATTTCTGCTATAGAGCCCTCACCTTCGGTTTTTGCAAGGCTCATCTGTATTAATCCTGATTTTATGATTCTTGGCATAATGCTAATTTAACGTGAATTCTGGATTAGAAACATTATAACATATTGATTGTTTATCAA
>CAXTDO010000193.1:0-8833 GCA_964242315.1 uncultured Flavihumibacter sp. | reverse complement strand
AAACGTGCTTCGCATCGTTTTTCATCGTCCCCTCCTTGAAAAGGAGGGGAACCTGTACCCAAACTTCAAAATCTTTAGCAAAATCACATTACCCCTTCTTGGTTATTTATAATGTCAACTTTCACAGATAAAACACCATCTGCTTTCGCTGGAATTTTTTTAAATGTAGTTTTACTGAAAACCTCTATTTTTGCAACCCGTTTGATAACGGTACGTCAGATTGTTCTGGTGGTATAGTTATCAGTTTTTACCTGGCGAGGTAGCTCAGCTGGTTAGAGCATCGGATTCATAACCCGAAGGTCGGCAGTTCAAGTCTGCTTCTCGCTACATTAATTAAGCCTCGTGCAAATAATGCACGAGGCTTTTTAATTTCAGCGATAGTGTTACACATTTTTTATATGCTATGTAAAATGTGGTTAATCTTGTTTGGAAATTTTATATATTTATTTAATGCCTTATTATTTGTAAATGGCTATTTCTTCTGATTATTTGCTTTAAACCGCAGTTACCTTTAATTAACCAGACATGATAAAATTATTGCCGCTCTGCTGCTTATTAAGTATTACAACAATGGCACAACAAGGAATTTTAAAAGAACAATATCCAAAGACAAAAACTACCGATCAAACGGATGTATTCTTCAGCACTACTGTAAAAGATCCATATCGCTGGCTTGAAGATGACAAAAGCGAAGCAACGGCCCAATGGGTAAAAGAAGAAAATAAAGTAACGGACGACTACCTGGCTAAGATCCCTTTCAGGAATGCTATCAAAGAAAGACTGACTGAGTTATGGAATTATGAAAAATATTCTGCTCCTTTTAAAGAAGGCAGTTACGTATATTTTTTTAAAAACAACGGCTTACAAAATCAGAGTGTAGTATACCGGCAAAAAGAAGGCGGGCAGCCGGAAGTATTCCTTGACCCTAACAAATTTTCGGCAGACGGTACTACGTCTTTAGCCGGTATGGAATTTACCAGGAATGGTTTGCTTTGCGCCTACCTGATTTCAGAAGGAGGCTCTGACTGGAGCAAGATGATTGTGTTAGACGCGGTCACCCGCAAACAGGTAGGAGATACCATGCAAAACATAAAGTTCAGCAACATAGCGTGGAAGGGCAATGAGGGCTTTTATTACAGCACTTATGATGTGCCAAAAGATGGAAGTCAGCTATCGGCAAAAACAGATCATCATAAATTATATTTCCATACATTAAACACACCGCAAAGCAGCGATGTACTAATATTTGGTGGTGAGAATACACATAGAAGGTATATAGGCGCATACATTACTGAAGATCAAAAATACCTTGTAATTACGGCTGCTAATGCCACGTATGGCAATGAATTATATCTTCAGGACCTTCATCAAAAAAATGCAGTGATTGTTCCCATTGTTACAGGATTTGAAACAGAACAGGATGTATTGTATTCTGCCAAAGGCAAACTGTATATAACCACCAATCTTAAAGCCCCAAACAGAAAGCTGGTTATTACAGATGCAGCTACACCAACCCCGGAACACTGGCAGGACTTAATACCGGAAGCTGCCTTTCCTTTAAGTGCTTCTACAGCGGGAGATAAGATATTTGCAAATTATATTAAAGACGCTGTTACACAGGTTTACCAGTATAATTTAGATGGAAAAAGGGAGAAGGAAATAACATTGCCAGGCCTGGGCAGTGCGGGTGGTTTTTCAGCAAAGAAAGAGGAAAAAGACGTGTATTATAGTTTCACTTCTTATATCTATCCGTACACCATTTTTAAATATAACATCGCTACCGGTAATTCAAGCATATTTAAAAAACCATCTGTTCAATTTAACCCGGCATTATTTGAAAGTAAGCAGGTATTTTATTTTTCAAAGGATGGCACTAAAATACCAATGATCATTACGCATAAAAAAGGCATTGAGCTAAATGGTAAAAATCCAACCATATTATATGGGTATGGCGGATTTAATATCAGTCTTACACCCGGGTTCAGTACTCCTAATATCGCATTTATGGAAAATGGCGGAGTATATGCAGTGCCAAACATCAGGGGTGGTGGTGAGTACGGCGATAAGTGGCATAACGCAGGAATAAAGATGAGCAAGCAAAATGTATTTGATGACTTTATTGCAGCAGCGGAATTCCTGATAAAAGATAAAATTACATCGCCTGCATATTTGGCTATTTCCGGCGGTTCCAATGGTGGCCTATTGGTAGGCGCCTGTATGACCCAGCGACCCGAGTTATTTAGAGTGGCCCTTCCGGCCGTTGGTGTAATGGATATGTTGCGATACCATAAGTTCACTGCCGGTGCAGGCTGGGCTTACGATTATGGTACTGCAGATGACAACGCGGAAATTTTTCAAAATCTTTTAAAGTATTCTCCTTTACACAATTTAAAACCAAACGTTTGTTATCCTTCTACCCTGATCACAACAGTCGATCATGATGACCGTGTGGTGCCCGCACATTCATTTAAGTTTGCCGCCACGTTACAGGAAGCGCAAGGCTGCAATAACCCGGCGCTTATACGTATTGAAACAAAAGCAGGTCATGGCGCCGGTAAACCCACAGCAATGATCATTGATGAGATAGCAGACAGATTTGCATTTCTCTTTAACGAAATGAAAGTTTCCTATAGCAAGCCTTAAAATATTTTATTAAAATGAAACGCAGCGCTGCAGGCTGCCATCATTGTTTGAATGAATGTTGTTAGATTACAGGCATCTGCCGTTTCAATAAGCTTACTTAGTGTTGTTGCAATATCTCTACTATCAAATCGATCCTTGTAAATCGAACATTTTATGTTATAATTGCAAGGATGATTAAAAGGGATGCCCAGACAGAGATTGCGCACTTATTACAGGAATTTCCTGCTGTGGGCGTTTTAGGTCCCAGGCAGGTAGGAAAGACGACCCTGGCAGAAGAAATCGCGTTGTCTTTTAACCCAGTCCCTATCTACCTTGATCTTGAAAGCTCTGCTGACCTGGCAAAGTTAAGTGAGCCGGAAAGTTATTTCGAGCTGCATAAAGGAAAGCTTATCATCCTTGATGAAATCCAGCGCGTTCCTGAATTGTTTCAAATACTACGCAGCGTTATTGATCGTGGCCGCCGTCAGGGACATAAAACCGGACAATTTCTTATTCTGGGTTCAGCATCTCTCGACCTTTTAAAACAATCATCAGAAACGCTGGCCGGAAGAATTGCGTATAAAGAATTGCCTGTCTTGTCTGCCTCTGAAATTAAAGACTCAAATGGAAAAAGTGATATAGAGCGGCTCTGGCTGCGAGGTGGATTTCCCAGTAGCTTTCTGGCAAATAATGATGCTGCCAGTCTGCGATGGCGATTGAACTTTATAAGTACGTATCTTGAAAGAGAAGTGCCTCAATTCGGCGCAAGAATTCCTGCGGTGACATTGCGCCAGCTATGGATGATGCTTGCTCATAGTCAGGGTGGTCAGCTCAATATTGCGCAGCTTGGCGGAAATCTTGGTGTTGCTGCGCCAACAGCTAAAAGATATATCGAACTACTTGAAGATTTATTGCTAATCCGTTCCCTTCGCCCATGGTTTGGCAATATAGGGAAGCGGCTTGTAAAGGCACCTAAAATTTATATCCGCGACAGCGGCCTGACACATGCCTTGCTGAATCTGATAAGTTTAGATGATGTCCTGGGTCACCCTGTTGTTGGTTCAAGCTGGGAAGGATTTGTAATTGAAAATCTTTTGTCATGCTTATCTGTCGGCGTTACATCATGGTTTTACCGCACTTCTGCGGGAGCGGAAATTGATCTCGTTATTGAAAAAAGCAGCAAAAAGAAATATGGTATAGAGATAAAGCGCTCCTTGTCACCTACGCTTTCAAAAGGATTTCACCTTGGTTGCGAAGATATTAAAGCAACAGACCGTTTTATTGTTTACCCGGGAAAAGAGCGCTTCCCCATTACCAGGGAAGTGACGGCGATTTCTCTTCCTGATATGATGAATGAGCTAAAGGAAACATAATCCTGAATCTGATGGCCTGTTCGCGCTGGTTCCGGGTCTGCTTCTCACTACAATCCTCAAAGCCGTATCTATTTATTAACACGGCTTTTTGTATACACCAAGCTGTCCGCGTCTTCATTCAACCTATTCTTACAACACCTGCAAGCTCTCCATTTCACTTTTAATATGCAACGCCCATGTTTCCAGGATCTTCATCAGTTCATCAAGTCTTACAGGCTTACTTAGATAGTCATTCATACCGGCACTCAGGCATTCTTCTTTGTCTCCCTGCATAGCGTTGGCCGTCATGGCGATAATTATTGGTTGAAGGCCAGGCAACTTCCGAATGGAACGCGTTGCTTCGAAGCCGTCCATTTCAGGCATCTGAACATCCATTAAAATCACATCGTAAGTGTTGGTTTCAAGAAGATGAAGTACTTCCAGGCCATCTCCGGCGGTATGGGCATCGTATCCCAGCTTACTCAGTATTTTTAGCGCTAACTGCTGGTTAATTAAATTATCGTCAGCCACCAGTATCTGAAGCGGATATTTCTGAGCGAATGCTACGGTAAGCTTCCGGGCAACGGCCTGCACATCATCAGTGGGCTTTTGCTGTGCAAGCTCGTTGAAAATATATTTACCTAAAGCCTGCTGTTTAACCGGTTTTGTTAATACAGACCTGAAGAGATGATGGTGTTGTTTAGCTACGTCGTTGCCCATAGATGATAACAATATTACGGGAAGCTTTGGATAGTACTGGTGAAGCAAGGTGCCCAGTTCAATCCCATCCATCTCAGGCATTTGCATATCAATAATGGCAAGGTCAAAACCCGAGAATAGCGACAGTGTCTCCAGCGCTTCTTTTCCTGAATCCGATAAGGTAACTATCAGCTTCCATTGTTCTAACTGGATTTTCAGTATCCTGCGATTGGTTGAATTATCATCTACTACCAGTACCTGTTTACCCTTTAATTCTTCCACATTAAATAGAGCTGTAACAGGTTGCTGCACACCGGCTGTAGTATATATATTAAACAAAAATGTGGTGCCTTGTCCCGGTTCACTTGTTACTGATATGGCGCCACCCATTAAAGCAACCAGCTTTTCACTAATGATCAGTCCCAATCCGGTTCCTCCGTATTTTCTTGTGGTAGAAGAGTCTACCTGGGAAAACGGTTTAAATAACCGCTCCATTTTATCGGCAGGGATGCCGATCCCGGTGTCGCGCACTTCAATGCTTATTTCCAGGGAGCCATTATCAAAAGCTTTAAGCAAATGCACTCCTATAAATACTTCTCCCTTATGGGTGAACTTCATTGCATTGCCAACCAGGTTCATCAATATCTGACGAAGACGTAGCATATCGCCCAGGATCTGTACAGGAACGTTTTGATCTATCTGGTACACAAGATCAAGGCCTGTTTTTGCCGACTTATCCGCAAATACGTCAAGCACCCCTTCTATACATGAACGCAGGTTGAATTCCTTGTTTTCAAGTTCCATCTTTCCCGATTCAATTTTCGAAAAATCCAGTATATCATCAATTACAGTAAGCAGGCTTTCACCGCATGTAGTGATGGTTTCTGCATAGCTTCTCTGCTCACTGGTAAGAACAGTATGCTCCAGGAGTGATGCCATTCCCATAACGCCATTCATGGGAGTGCGAATCTCATGGCTCATGGTAGCCAAAAAAATGCTTTTGGCTTTATTGGCGTGTTCTGCCTCTTCCCTTGCTTTCTCAGAATCACCGCGCGCCTGCTCGGCTTCAATTCTTGCCTTCCGTTCCTGTTCGTTTAGGTATACCAACTGCCCGGTTTGTTCTTTAACCTGTTGTTGCAGCTTTCTTTTTTGCACCTTTATTGTGTTGATCCTGGAGAAGTAAAAGGCCAGGGCACTGCCAACAATAATTGTGAGCGCTCCTGCTTTAAACCAACAGGTAAGCCAGAATGGCGGTGTAATAATAATTTTTACAGAAGTGGCTTTTTCATTCCACACACCATCATTATTAGAGCCTTTTACATAAAAAATGTATTTACCGGGATCGAGGTTAGTGTAGGTGGCTGTATGTTTGTTGCCGGCATTATTCCAGTTGTTATCAAAATTACTCAGCTTATAAGCATATTGGTTTTGTTCGGGAAGCAGGAAATTCAGTGCTGAAAATTCAAAAGTAAAAACCGATTGTTTGTAGCTCAGTGTAATTTCTTTTGTTTCCGATATTTCCTGCTGAAGAGGTGAGTTATCGCCGTTAACCTCCACGGGTTTATTAAATATCTGGAAGTCAGTGATAAAAACCGGTGGTATGAATGAGTTATCCTTTACACTGTCGGGATGAAAAACATTTAAACCGTTTGGCCCGCCGAAATACATTACTCCGTCTGCTGATGTGTAACAGGAATTTGTTTTAAACTCATTGCCCTGTAACCCGTCGGCCATCCCGTAATTTCTGCAACTTTCGGTGATAGGGTTGAACCGGGTAAGGCCCATGTCTGAACTGATCCACAAATTTCCATTCCTGTCTTCCTGAATAGCCCTGATCATGTTGTTAGGCAATCCGTTTTTTTCGGTGTAAACATGAAATGTTCCGGTTTTTTTGTCAAAGAGATTCATGCCGTCGCTTGTGGCAAACCATAAATTTTTCAGGTGATCTTCAAAAACGAATTCAACAATATCATGACTAATGCTTTTTTTATTAGCCGCATCATGAGGAAAATGAACAAAGCCTGTTCTTGTTGTATCAAGCATATCAAGCCCTCCTTCGGTAGCCACCCATAGGTTTCCCGACCTGTCTTCGTGTATAAAATTTATAAAATTGTTAGTGATGCTGTTGAGGTTGCCAGGGTCATGAATATACCGGGTAAACCTTTTGCTTTTTGTATTAAACAGATTCAGTCCGCCTCCCCATGTACCCAGCCACAAATTTCCTTCATGATCTTTTGCAATAGTATTAACCGTTAATACAGAGAGGCTGTTTGAATTATTTATATTTGGAACGAAATGGGTAAAGGTTCCGGTTTTTCTGTTAAACAGATCAAAGCCACCACGCTGGTATCCTAATGCAAGTAAGTCAGCATCTAATTCTACTACGGAAAGTACAAAGTTGTTGCTGACGCTGTTAGTGTTATTTAAATCGTTTGTAAAGTGTGTAAAAATCTCTGTTTTTGTGTTAAACCGGTTCAATCCGCCACCGTCAGTTCCCAGCCAGACATCTCCGTTTTTATCACCAGCGATAGAAAGTATAATATTATTGTTAAGTCCGTTGATATCACCGTATAGTCGTTTGTATTTCCTGAATTTATCATCATGCCGGGGCAGCAAGTTCACTCCTCCGGACCATGTACCCGCCCAGATATTTCCGATATCATCGCGGTATAAACTATAAACGGAATTATTACTGAGGCTCCGGACATCATTTTCATCATTCCTATAACATACAAAGTTATTTGCTTTGTAATCATAAACACTTATGCCACCGTTTTCGGTACCTATCCAGAGTTTTCCGTCAATGTCTTCGTTTAATGAAAGGATATCATTGTGACAGACGCTATTGCTGTTGCCAGGTTGGTTCCTGAAATTGGTAAATAAATTTTTAACCGGATCATAACGGGAGATACCGCCGCCCTGGGTACCGATCCAGATGTCGCCTTTTCCATCTTTAAAAACCGTTTTGATCCAATTAACGCTGATGCTGTTACTATCGCCAACAACATTTTTATAAATGTGAAAGGTTTCTGATGCAGGATTAAACCGGCTCAATCCATCCTGTGTGGCAATCCATAATTCTCCATTATTACCCTCTGTAATTTTATAGATAAAGTCGTGACTTAAACTGTTTTTGTTTCCGGTAACATGATTATATTTTTTAAGACTGCCGTTCAATGCATTAAAGAGGTACAATCCGTTTGAAGTTCCTAACCACATTCTGCCGTTCTTGTCCTGATAAATGCTTCTTACTTTTCCCTCAATGCCGGAATAATGTATAAAGATGCTTTTTTTCCTGTCGAATTTTTCAAGTCCGCTCGCCGTACCTGCCCATAGGTTGTTCGATGCGTCTTCCATTACATCGTATACAAAATTATTAATCAGGCTTGCTTCATTTTCAGGGTCGTGCTTGTACGTCTTAAACCGGTATCCATCGTATTTATTAAGTCCGCCGTCGGTTGCAAACCACATAAATCCTTCATGATCTTTAAGAACAGCGCTTACATGACCCTGGGAAAGCCCATCACTTGTAGTCAGGCGTTTAAACTGCGGCTTGTAATGCTGGCTAAATGCCGGAATAGAAGCAATAAACAACTGTACTATTACTACGATGCATATTAAAAGAGATTTGTACACTCATTCATGGTTTGGCATTATGAATAAAACATACAGTAACGCGGAATTTAAAATAAGCAATATGACAGGAGCCTATTTTTAATGGTTCTAAATAATTAATGTACTAGAATGTAAGTGTTAATCTATTAATCAATGTTGTTGCATAGCGTGATATGCGTCTGGGGGTTTTCCGTTTCAATTTTTTAACAAAAATAGTAAGAAGGTATTCTGTCAGGAGCGAGTGCCGTTAGGCACGGGATATCGGTAGAAAAAACAAATACAAGTTCACCAAGTGCCGTAGGTACGAAATATTGGTTACAAACGATCTTCAGGAAAGCCATCCTGAATGGCAATAACCGATATTACGTGCCTAACGGCACTGTAGATAAATTTGTTTGACGATCTTCTAACCTGGTGCTTTTAATTGAAGAATTTACACTTGTTTTAAATTTTACTTGGTATATTAGTAACTGATAAAAATTGTCTGATGGGTCCTTCTTCTTCAATCACGCTTATCCTGTCAGCGGTTGCATTTTCTGCGGGCG
>CAXTDO010000192.1:0-8833 GCA_964242315.1 uncultured Flavihumibacter sp. | reverse complement strand
ATCAAACACTTACAAGCTTTCCTCCTGAGAGCTGATAGCAAATACAACATACTATCATTGACAGGACACCAGTTACTTAAATTAATAAAGCCATTGACAAGCAATGGCTTTAAAAAAATAGATATAAACTACTTAATCAAGAATAGACTGAACATCTCTGTCTTCTTTTGATACCTGTTTTATGAATTCATCATATTTACCTTCATCATCATGATTGCTGTAGGCACCATAAGCATCCATACTATATCCGATTAATCCATCCGATGCTTCAATCAGGTAAATAATAGAAGAATCGTCAGGATTGGAGTCTCCTTCAAAGCGAAAAGTTTTAATGATTTTTAAATCCTCAGGATTATAAAATTTACCTTTACCTGCGGTAAAACCTTCCGGTGTCATTATAAATTCGTTATCCTGGCGCTTTAAGCGAAGTTTTTCTAAAATACTGCTAGAGGTTGTCATCTCAGCGGGCTTGTCCATAATATATATGTTTTAGGAGTTCAATAATTTATCTTAGTACTCAGCCAAATTGTATACCGATTAAGCAAACCGTTTAAAATAATTAAAAGTACAATGCTGATACGTTTATTACGAGACCATTTATTATATATTACTTTTGAAAAAAAATGAACGTAGAAGTTTTTCTACATAAATTATAAATCGTGCCCTTTTAGTTTATTATAAAGTGTTTTACGATCTATCTTAAGAATTTCTGCAGCCTTTGTTTTATTGAAATTTACCTGTTTAAGAACATTCATAATGGTTTCATACTCAGCCAATGAGGCAGCATTCCTTAGGTCTGATTCCTTATTAACCATTACAGGTGCTGCATTATTATTATTTGTATCGGCAGAAGCTACCAGCACGGTTGCGTTGGTAATTTCCCAGGGTAATGATTTGGCTGAGATAAATTTTGATGTAGTTAAAAGTGCAGCGCGTCTTATAACATTTCTAAATTCGCGAAGGTTACCGGGCCATGTATAATCCATAAAGAGCTTAACAACTTCCGGTTCAAACCCTTCGATATCCTTATTTAGTTCGCTGATAGCTTTCAGTAAAAAGAAGTCTGCAAACAGTGGGATATCATCTTTACGGTTTCTTAGCGGTGGAATAATAATTGAAAACTCATTAAACCTGTGGTATAAGTCTTCACGGAACTTTCCTTTCCGGTAAGCATCCTGAAGATTCTCGTTGGAAGCTACTATCACCCGGATATCAAGACTCATTTCTTTACTTCCACCTACTCTTCTGAATTTCCTTTCCTGAACAACCCTCAGCAGTGCGGCTTGTATTTCATACGATAGGTTGGTAACTTCATCCAGAAACAAAGTTCCACCGTTAGCCATTTCAAAATGCCCTTCCTTGTCATTTAGGGCACCCGTAAAAGCTCCTTTAACATGGCCAAAAAGCTCGCTTCCGGCAAGCTCTTTCGATAAAGTTCCGCAATCCATAGCTATAAAAGGCTTATCTCTTCTATCGCTGTATTGATGAATTGTTTTAGCTACTACTTCCTTACCGGTACCGCTTTCACCATAAAGAATGATACTGTAATTAGTAGGCGATACCAATTCAATCTGTTTGTATAAATCTTTGGTAACAGGCGCCTGACCAACTAAAAACTCATTGTCGGAGGAAGCAGCACCAACTTTCTTTTTTAAATTGTTACCCGGTGTCTGAACGGAGTTTACCGTTGCTTTTGAATCGCCTGAAGAGGTATCTTTAAGTGCCTTACTAATTACATTCAATACTTCGTCCGGAATTAATGGCTTAGTGATATAATCAAAGGCACCCAGTTTAATAACATCTACAGCTACTTTGATGTCCGAATATCCGGTAATTATTATGACAATCGTTTGTGGACTGATCGTTTTTATTTCCTGTAAAACATCCTTCCCATCCTTATCTCCCAATCTGAAGTCACATAAAACGATATCAAATTTTTGCTCACCTACCCTTATAATTCCTTTATTACCGGTATGAACTGCATCTGTTTCGAACCCATTGCGCTGCAAAAAACGGCTAAGCAGCGCACACATGTCCATATCATCATCAATTATCAGAATCCGTTTCATTATTATGTATTTTGTCACGCAAATTAAGGGAAAACTATTTATCGATGGTGGCAGGCTGCAACTGGTCTTCTTTTTTAATCTCAGATAATGGCTTATTAGGCTGTTCTTCTTCCTTTACTTTAATCCACACGGCATAATCATTGGGCAAAATTTTACTGCCATAATTTATAGCGTACACTTTTGTGAACTCAGCGCCGAAATAAAGAATTACGGCCGTATAGTAAACCCAAACTAAAATTATAACAATGGAAGCCGCCGCCCCGTAAATACTGGTAAAGTTGTTTTTAGCTACATAGAAGCTTATCACTTCTCTTCCGATAATAAACAGTATGGCCGTAATGATAGCTCCTTTTATTACATCTCTCCATTTAATTTTTGCATCAGGTAATACTTTAAATATAACGGAGAACATGAATGATATCACCAGAAAATTTAAAATGTAATTTAAGGTCTCAACAAAGTAGATCCCTGCTCCGGGAATACGCCCCATGTAATTACTGACAATTTTTATGACTGCATCCAGTAAAAGGGAAACCATCGCTATAAATCCAAGGCTGATGATGAGTGAAAATGATATCAACCTGTTTATAACCATTTTTATCAGGCCTGTTTTGGGCTTGCTTTTTAAACCCCAAATACTATTAATAGAATCCTGAATCTCGCTAAAGATAGTGGTAGCGCCTATAATGAGAACGGCTATACTTACAATACTTGCAAAAACGTTCTTGCCCGATTTATGAGTATTACCAATCATCGACTGTATCTGTGTTGCAGCCTCCGCACCTACGAGGCCCGTTATCTGACCTGCTATTTGACCCTGAACAGCGTCCCTGCCAAAAAAAATCCCTGCTATAGAAATGATGATGATAAGAATCGGTGCTATAGAAAATACGGTGTAATATGATAAAGAAGCGCTGTATTTTAAAACCCGGTCATCACTAAAATTGCTTATTACCTCCTTTAAAAAAGCGAAAATGTTTTTTATACGTTTGATTGCTGGACTGTTACTCATACTGATTTTAAATTAATGCCTTACTAAGGAAAGTTAAATAAATTATTAATTAAGTTATCAGCCCCGGTTTAATATTTCGAAGAAGAAATAATAAGAAGTATATTTAGAATAATACTGCAAATCATGCATGATACATTAAAAATCCTGCCAAAATGGAAGGCAAGACGCCTTGCTGTTTCAGTCCTATACTGACCAAAATTACCTGTCTTAATGTTATTAATCAATATATGATCGGCTTATATCCCAATAAAAGATCCCAATCGTGGCCAAAAATTTGAATGGACTTATATTATGACTTTAAGTGTAGACGCATTAGCGGAACCTGTAACCATGGAAAAATTTAAAATTTTAGAAGTTTTGATCATTGATGATGAACTGGACATTTGTTATTTATTAAGCGGTATATTAAAGCAGAAAAAATTGAGGACTTCTTATGTTAATTCATTAGCTGATGCTAAATTAGCCTTAAAAAACGATCCTCCCGGAATTCTATTTCTTGATAATCACTTACCTGATGGGTTTGGTTTGGATTTCATCCACTACATAAAGTTAAATTGCCCGGAAACAAAAATTATTATGATTACAGCCCATGATAGTGCAGCAGATAGAAAGAAAGCATTCATGGAAGGAGCGGACTATTTCTTGAGTAAGCCTTTTACCAAGGAACTCATTTATTCCACGCTAGATAAGATCATAACATATTAGTCTTTAATGGTAAGCATATGCTCATAGTGTAGAAAAAAGTACTCATGATATGTATTAACCAATTAATTGTATAGTTTTTTAAAGCACTTTATTTTAATTACATGATGGCAGGCTTTTTTAAATATTGATAGTATCTTATTTTGTACACCTTAAAACAATTTTAAAATGGGAAATCTACTTTACGTTATTGCTGTAGTACTTATTATTATCTGGGCACTTGGATTAGGATTTCATTGGGGAGGAAACTTAATTCATATTCTTTTGGTGATTGCAGTGATTGCAATTCTTTTAAGAGTAATTCGAGGCGGAAATGTCTAAAGTCAATTTTATTAAAAATTGAAGATTACCTAAGCCTGTTACATTATTAATTTCAACTCGGTTATAGGTTTAAGGGTTATGTTTATTATACTGCCATTATTTACTAAGTTAAATTAGTTAAATAATGGCAGTTTTTTTTAACTCTTTCTACCCATACGAGTAATTACATAAATTATCAATGCTACTACTACAACCGCAATTATTATCCCCGTCCAAACACCGCCTTTAAATAGGTCCCCTGCCAGTTGACAACTACTTAGTAATGATGCAAACAGTAAAAACATAAAAGCGGAAAGAGCAAAATTCTGTTTCATAATGATTAATTTAATGGATTAAATATTAAAAATTAGTCGCTGTAGTGTTACTTATTAACAGCATACCAAACTATATTACATGAATATAAGCTATATGAGTTTAATAAACTTTCATTAAGAAAATTATTTTATATGAAGAGGCACACCATCACAACTTATGCTTTGTAAATCAATTTATTTGCAAATAAAATATGGTATTATTATAATTCTCAAACTGGGGAAAAAAATTCGCGTTACGTTTATGGATAAATTCGATGTTACGGCCAAGAGATCAATACGTATCAACATTTTAAACGCCTACAAACAATTGAAATAAATAAATAAAATCAAAATGCTGTTGTGTAACATGTTTGGCAAGGAATTTATATAGTACCACTTGAAACATATCATTAACTTTTAAATTGATAACCATGAGTAATTCAAAAACAGTATTAGGGTTTTTAGCAGGAGCTGCTGTAGGATCTATATTAGGAATTTTATTTGCCCCTGATGCAGGTACTGAAACCCGTAAAAAAATATCTGAAACTGGAAATGATGTTACTGATTCGCTGAAAAGCAAATTCAATGATTTCATAGATGGTATTAAAGATGCCTATCAGGGTGTTAAAGATGATGCTGAAGATTTGGCAGATGAAGGTGCTTCCAAGGCCAACACATTCAAAAATGAAGTTAAAAGCTTTTAATTTTTATAATACCTGCACTTTTTTTTATTAAATTATTGACAATTAAATTCCGGCGATTCATATAAAAATGTTATAATGGAAACACCCGCAGAAAACATTAAGGCTTTATACACTAGTGCTGGAGAATACGCAAAAAGTAAGTCTGAATTATGGAAATTAAAATTAGTTGATAAGTCAACTACAGCAATATCTTCTGTATTAGATAAATTAATACTGGTTTTTATTTCAGCGATCGTTTTTGTGTTACTTACAATTGCTTTTTCTTTACTCATTGGTTATTGGCTGGGTCATAGTTTTTATGGTTTTTTTATTATGGCAGCATTTTATGGAATCGTCGGTTTTATTATTCATTCTGCCAGAAACAAATTAATTAAGACTCCCATACTTAACAGCATTATACACCATTTTTTAAATTAATACATGGCCAAGATTTCAAATGAAGCAGAGTTAAAAGCTACTATACGTGAGCTTGAATTAAAAACAATGCAGCAGGAAAAAGCTATCAAGGAAGATGCTAAATTAACTGCACAAAGTTTCCAACCTGCTAATCTTGTTAAGATAGGATTGATAAATGCTCAAAAGGTTGCTATGTCACGTGATGTAAGAGCAGTAGCTCTTAATACCTTTATTGGATTTGCCGCCGGATATGTAACAAGGAAATTTGTTACGGGAAAGAACCCTAATATATTCAGACGAACATTAGGCATAGTTGTACAAACCGCTATAACCAAGATGGTATATAAGAAACTCCCGGATGTTCAACAAAAAACTTCCAGGTTTATTGCCAATTATAAAAACAGAACTAAATACAATCGTATTGACGATATAACATCCTACTAAACTTGCTTAATTGATTATTCTGTGAATGCAGGTTTCCAGACTTTCCTTCCACTTGGGAATTGTGAGCCCATAAGACAGTTTAATTTTTTCTTTATTTAAACCGGAAAATTCCGGGCGCTTTGCCGGTGTTGGAAAGTTATCAGTTTTAATTGGGTTGATGTTGCAATCGCTATTTATTAGGTATCTTATAGCTTTTGCAAATTCAAACCAGGATATAAGTCCCTCGTTGCTGTAGTGATATATTCCTGCCTTCCACTCGTTTGATTTAATGATATATAAGATCGCTTTAGCCAGGTCGGCTGCATAAGTAGGAGACCCTAACTGGTCGTTAACAACCCCCAAAGAATCCGTTTCTTTCATTAACCTTATCATAGTCTTCACGAAATTATTTCCAAATTCAGAGTAAACCCATGAAGTTCTGATTATAATTACATCATTATTTTTATCAATTGCTAATTCCTCTCCTTTTAATTTGGAAGCCCCGTAAGTGTTTACAGGTTCTACCTTATCAGTTTCAGTATAAAGATGAACGCCTTTTCCATTAAATACATAGTCGGTAGAAATATGGATAAATTTCACTTCAAGATCTTTACATATTTGTGCTAACGTTCCTGTTGAGTCGCCGTTAATAAGAAAGGCCTGTTCTCTTTCCTTCTCGGCCCGGTCTACGGCAGTATACGCCGCACAGTTAATACAATATTGAGGTTTGATATCAGCAAACACTTTATAAACGATATTATCCTTATGAATAGGAAGATCTTCTTTGGTAAAAAAGATAAATTCAAACTCAGGATTGAATTCACAAATAACCTGTAGTTCTCTTCCTAATTGACCATTAGCACCTGTTACAATAATCTTAGGTTTACTCATTAACCGACTTTATCCTTTGTACAAAAAATTATGTTTACTACTTTCAAACGACGGACTGGCCAAATCTTTGGAAGAAAGGATCATCTTGTCTTCGGGAATCCTCCAGTCAATGTTTAGATACGGATCATTATATAACACAGCTCCTTCGCACTCTTTATGATAAAACTCGTCACATTTATAAAATACCTCAGCCGTTTGGCTTAATACCGAATAGCCGTGAGCAAAACCTTTTGGCACAAGCAACTGTTTCTTATTTTGTGCTGATAATTCTATAGTAAATACTTTCCCAAATGAAGGGGAATTTTTTCTAAGATCAACTGCCACGTCAAAAATAACTCCTTCAAGTACCCGGATCAGCTTCGTTTGTGCATAAGGGTTTTCCTGGAAATGCAATCCCCTTACTACTCCGTATACTGACCTTGCCTGGTTATCCTGAATAAACTGAATGTTTAAATTCTCACTGGAAAAAGTTTTTTCGTTGTATGCTTCAAAAAAATATCCCCTGTCATCTCCATATACTACGGGTTCAATAATAACCAGGTCTGGAAAATCTGTTTTAATTACTGCCATATTGTTTTGTTTCTATGCTAGTCGTATCAAATATAAATTGCCTGTTATTTAGCCGTCAGCTATCAGGAGGAAAGCTTATCAGGTTTGATCTGCTGATACCTGACGGCTGATGGCTGATAGCTGTATTATCTTCTTGCATATTGCTCTTCATAATACCTCTGGTAGTTTCCACTGGTTACATCATTGATCCACTGTTCATTTTGTAGATACCAGTCAACTGTTTTTTCCAACCCTTCTTCAAACTGCAAAGAAGGTTTCCACCCTAATTCACTGGTTAATTTTGTAGCATCGATGGCATATCTGAGGTCGTGACCTGCCCGATCTTTTACATAGGAAATTAATCCGGCAGAAGTTCCTTCAGGCCTATCCAGTTTTTTATCCATGATATTACATAACAGATGAACGAGGTCAATATTCTTCCATTCATTAAATCCACCAATATTATACTTTTCGCCATTCTTACCTTTGTGAAAGATAACGTCTATGGCTTTTGCATGATCTTCTACCCAAAGCCAGTCTCTTATATTTTCTCCCTTTCCGTAAACCGGCAAAGGCCTGTTATGCTTAATGTTATTAATCATTAATGGAATCAGTTTTTCCGGGAAATGGTGTGAACCATAGTTGTTTGAACAATTGCTCATTACAACCGGCATTCCGTAGGTATGATGATAGGCCATTACAAAATGATCGGAAGACGCTTTGGAAGCCGAATAGGGTGACCGGGGATCATAAGGAGTAGTTTCATAAAAGAATCCTTCTTCTCCAAGCGAACCATATACTTCATCGGTTGAAACATGGTAGAACATTTTGTTCTCATTCTTTCCTTTCCAGAATTTCCGGCATACATTTAAAAGAATTGCGGTGCCTAAAACGTTTGTGCGAACAAATGCCAGCGGATCAATTATAGACCGGTCAACATGGCTTTCAGCAGCAAGGTGAATTACGCCGTCGAAAGCGTATTTTTCAAACAAATCATTCATTCCCTGCTCGTCTGTAATGTCTCCTTTTTCAAAAGTGTAATTTTCAGCACCTTCAACATCTGTCAGGTTTTCAAGATTGCCTGCGTAAGTAAGTGCATCAAGATTCACAATTTTATACATAGGATATTTCTGCACAAACAACCTAACCACGTGTGATCCTATAAATCCTGCTCCTCCGGTTATCATTATGGTTTTACTCATCAATTTAATGATTAGTTATTAATGATTAATGATTAACGGAATGATCTTTCATTAACCCTTTTAATCTTTGTAGGCCATGCAAAAGAAAGCCGCAAAGTTGTAAAGAAACGAAAGATTTTATTCTTAACGAAACTTACAGCTTTGCGGTCTGGAAAATTATTTTAATGATTAATTATTAATTATTAACGGAATGTTTAAAATAGAAGCAACTTTCCGTTAATAATGCGAATCAAGAGTTAAAGAAGTCAATGAAATATAAATCTATGATTTT
>CAXTDO010000191.1:0-8893 GCA_964242315.1 uncultured Flavihumibacter sp. | reverse complement strand
CTTATCTGTTAACTGTTTTTTGGTTAACGAGGCTGCGTTAATTTTGCCCAAAACGGGAAATTGAATCGCACCGTCCTGTCCTACAAGATAGCCTATAGATTGGGTAACGGTACTTGTTGAAGTGGCAGAGGTTGCGGAAGGCATATTAAGTGTGTTAAACATCTGCGAAGCTTCCGCATTTGCACTACTCACATATATTGCCAGCAAATCACTTTTCTGTATAACCGGTTCCAGGTCAGGTATCGAAGATTCGATCACGCTGTTCCCTATGTTGTTAAAGTAAACGGCCTTTTTAGTATCTACACAGGATGAAGCCAAAAATATGGTCAGCATCAATAAACCGGACAAAAGCAAGAATCTGTTAAATCGTAAATGTTTAGTCATAATCAGTTTTAAAATCAATCTCATAAAACGAAATACCGGCGGAAAAAGTATTTAAAATAAATATTTACGTATGCGATAATGTAAGGGGTTAAAAAAAACGTTAATAACTCTAGTGTCGTGTCACACGTAAATCGTCAATTATTAGGCCGACAGCCGTCAGCTATCAGGAAGAAAGCTTATCAGGTTTGACCTGCTGATACCTGACGGCTGATGGCTGATAGCAATTCATACGACAATTTACGTGTGACACGACACTAGTTATATTCATTAGAACGATAATTTTATACAAGCAAAGCATTTAGATGGGTAACTGGTATTAGATATTTCTGATGCTCTATAAAAATTTCTCTAAAAAAACCAGCATCCAGGAAATTAGATTAAAATTTATATCATATGCATAGGAACTGCGTTAGAGTGCATAAAAGTATAAAAAATGTCTGAAAATAACAAAAGGAGCGGATTAATAAAACACGCTTTAAATTTCTATCCTGCAAATTTTTAATAGTAAATCTATTGAATATCAATGTAATCAGAGAGCCAAATATAAAAAACACCGCTATAGTGCTATAGCGAACCACGTTATTATTTATAGTGGCAGGATTTTGAGTTGAAAAATAAGCATAAAATACTGGTGAGTTGGCACAGCGGGTGATGAAAACAGTATCCTTACCTATGCCTACTGGATTGTGGTCATCGTATACTGATAATTCAACTCCATATGTTCCTTCCTGTGAAATGCCCCAAAAAGTGGCGGATGCACCCATTTCTTCAATTGTAAATGATACCGGCCCTGAAATCTGGCGCCAGTGAAAGCTTTTTACCGCTCCGTCAAAATCCCGGCCTGTTCCTGTTATGAAAAAGGTATTTTCATTGATAACTACATCAGCACCTGAATTTGCAACAGGCAGTGCGTTCTTACCATCTAAAGGTAGCATTACTTTTACCGCAACGTCATCTGAGCTTGTTACACCAAACTCATCTTTAACGGTAAGACTGAAGACATAGTTACCAGGTTCAAGACCCGAAACTTCCGTTACCGGAAATTCCGGCTTCTGAATATGCAGTTCCGGAGAAGGCGGGCCGCTGGCCACAGACCACATATAATGAACAATCACATCGTTGGGATCATAGGAAGCATTTCCATTTAATAACGCAGTAGTAGCAGATAAGATGACAGTGGTGTCATTGCCCGAATTGGCAACAGGAACCTTGTTGTTAGCAAGATTGTTAATCCGGGACGTTCCTATCATCCATTGAAACATGTTAGGATACTCAAGGTTATTGAGTGTATCGTATGCATGGTCTGCTACATAAGGATGGCCGCCAAACGGATAATAAGTTATTAAAGCCGGAATGACAGGTGCGCATGCATTAATGCCGGTTATTGCATCTTCGGTATAGTGTAACGGTACCGAAGCATCATCTTTTGCATGGTGGGCCCATACCGCCACCTTTCCCCGTGCAAGATTGCATAAATCAGTGTAATCCGGTGCAGGCGATACAGGAATGATCGCGGCAAGCTTGCTGGCATTTTCAAGAGAAGCGGTAGCATATTTCCAGGCTCCCCCACCTCCGAGGCTCCAACCACTGACAAAAATTTTATTGGTGTCAATTTTAAGGTTCTTTTTAGCGTAATCAATCATCGCATCAACATAGAAATTCTGCCAGTTCACATAATCTTTAGACATCTGGGGAATCAGCACCAGAAAAGCATGTTGCCTTCCGTTTACCGTAAACTTCATCGTTGCTCCTTTTACCAGCATTTTAGCAAATGATGAATTCAAAGCCATATGTAATTCGGAAGTTCCATTACCCCTTTCACCGATACCATGAAGAAAGATCAATAACGGGTAGTTATAGGTGCTGTCGGCTTTATATCCCGAAGGTTTAAATTCATAAAAGCCAATATCACCTTTATCAGAATTTACTGATTTGGGTGTAAGTTGAGCATGGGTTATCAGAGAGTTAATTACTAATATTAATAGTAAGGGATTTTTCAAAATTACTGATTAAAATAAATGTTATTTCAAAGGAACAGTTGAACAGTGTTGACTTAAATAACTGTAAATATATATAAGAATGAGGTAGAATTATTGTTCATAACGTTTTGAGGCATTTGATACTATGTTTATTTTCATCGATCTCCCATAACTATTACAAAGAGCTATCCGGCATTAATCTGCTGATTGCTCTATAGCTGATGGCTTAAGGCAGTCATTATATTTGTTTACGCTTATTTGGTATTATATGTTTTAGCAGTATGTAGAAATTCTCTCCTGTTTCTTTTTAGCTTAAGAATCGCTTTTAACATAGCAATCATTAATACAGGGATATAAGTAATGGCGCGGAGTGTTTTAAGAGAAAAATATCTGGCAGGAACAGAAATCACTAAAACAAAAAAATAAGTTACGATACACCAAACCCAGTAACCGGTTTGTGGATAAATTAAAGGAACATGGAACAACCATTGTAACATTATAATTAACATTATGATGCAACAAATAACAAGATATAAGAGGCGGGGTAATAATAAACTTTGAAACAAAATATGGTAGTAAACCGCTGTTTTGTTTGTATGGTGAAGGTCTGGTTTAAAAAATCTCCGTATATGATTTAATTGAGCTTCCAACCACCTGATTCGTTGTTTTTGAAAAACTGCCGCCTGGGTTACTTTTTCATCATACACATACACATCGTTTAAAAACTCCATTCGTAGTTTCCTCTTCATCAATTGAATTTCTATCTCCCTGTCTTCTGCCGGATTAAAAAGTATATCCGGAGTGTCAAATATGCTTACCAACAGATCAAAATCAAAAGCCATACCTGAGCCAAGCGGCATGGCAGACAGACCTAAAGCGGCGGGCCCTCTTCTGAACAGGTTAATATTTATTTCTTCACTTATAGCATCCAGTTGCGCAACAGATGTATTTTGATTTTTTGCCGACCGGTGGCATTGCACTGCTTTACATGATTTATGAAAGGCAGCATTTATCTGCTCTAAGCAGTCATCTTCCATTACATTGTCGGCATCCAGTATCACGGCAATTTCAAAATTTTTATTTTTAACAGCTTTCAACGCAGCATGTAGCGATTGAGCTTTAGTGCTTGTATCAAACTTCACTTCCAACACATCAACAGGAATATCACGCAGCTTTTGTAGTGTATCTTTTTGTAAAGAATCGGCAATTACCATCACCTCAAAAGACGTGGAAAGATAATTATGCCTGGCACATTTTTCGGCAGTTTCTACAATAATCACATCTTCTTTGTAAGCAGGTATTAAAACAATTACGTTTTTTTTGACAGCACTACGTTCAAAATGAATACTCTTCGCCCACCCGCCGGCTACAGCAAGTATCAATAAATACACGGTGCTTACAGCCATATAAGCATATATAATTAAATACAGCAGGTGAAGCATCAACTGGATCATTAACTGCAAACATAATCATTATGCAATGTTTAAGTTGAAGTAGCCAGTGTTAAGCTAATTGTATAATTACGCATTGAATAGTAGTGGCTAATTTGTAAGTGTTTTCTTTAACTCTGGCTTTCCCTCTGTGGTTAAAAACTGGTAGAACAGTTGACGGCAAAAATGCGTAGTTTAAGGCTTATACTTATTACACCACCGACTTACCGGAATGTGAGATGTTCCAGGCAATTGCCTTAAAAAACAACCGCAGGTGTGAAAATTGTCTTTTAAAAATGTATAGCATTACTGACTTGGGAATAGTGAAGAAGATAAAAAATAATAAAAAGACCACCAGGTTAATATAACCTGAATTTCGCCTCATATATAGAATCCTGTTTCTTGTAAGGTAGTACGTTTTCAACGGGTTTTGTTTACCTACAGACATAGACTCTTTGTGGTAAATTACCGCCTTTGCTGCGTACCAGATAATGTAGCCTGCTTTGAGAATTCTTGCAGACAGATCCCATTCCTCATAATATAAAAAAAAAATCTCGGGAAACATACCGGTTTTATCAAATACTGCTCGTCTTACCATCATTGCGCAGCCATGCGCTGCACTGGTTGCTCCCGGCTGATTAAAACTACCGGTATCCTTTTCCATTTCACCTATTGTTGAACTTCTCCCCGTAAAAGAATTCATAGGGCCGAATCCAGCGTACTGAATCATATCCGGACTGTAGTAAAACTTTATTTTAGGGCTGGTTACGGCAATCCTTTCATCAGAGTAAAAAGGCTCCAGTAATAATTCAATAAGATCGGGTGTTAGTTCTGTATCGTTATTAACAATAAATACAAATTCTCCTTTTGACTGACGTATTCCCCAGTTATTTCCTGCTGCAAAGCCAAGATTTTTTTCATTTAATAATAAACGGGTATTAGGATAATTGCCCGTCAGAATATCATGAGAAGGATTGACGATTGAGGCCATATCGCAAACTAAAATCTCAAAGTTGGTGTAGTTAAGCCTTCGTGATGATTCGAGAAATTCGCAGGTTACCTTTGTCTGGTTATAGTTTAATATAATAATTGAAACCAGGGGCTCGGCTCCTTTCCACATGGTAGATGATTTTGAATTGCCCCATTACCTCAAGCTATGAATTTGATTTTTGAATTAATGCTGAAGGCGTATTGGCCATTATCCAAAGATCGTACATAAAGTTGTAATTCTTTGAATAGGTAATATCAAGTTTGATCCTTTCTTCCATGGACATAAAGGCGTGCTCTCTTTTTTTTATTTGCCATAGGCCGGTTATTCCTGCCGGAGCCATAAAACGTTCCGCCCACTCATCAGTAGTTAATTTGGCAGCTTCGTAAAGCGGCAAAGGCCTGTTACCTACAAACGACATTTCTCCCAGCAACACATTAAAAAATTGCGGTAGTTCATCCATACTTGTGTTACGAAGAAATGCCCCGGCCTTAGTAATTCGCGAATCATTTATTACTTTAAAGAATACCGATCCGTTTTCATCGTGATCATTGTAATGATTCAGATGAGATAGCTGCTGTACCTGCTGATCAGCATCAAACACCATGGTACGGAATTTATAGAAATTAAATATCCGGTATCCCCTTCCGGCACGCTGTGATACATATAAAACCGGTCCTCTTGATTCCAATTTTATTATAACTGCAATTAAAAGAAAAATGGGACTTAATAGGATGATCAGTAGTAATGAAACAATAATATCAAATAACCTTTTTATTAAGTTTTTAATTTTAAAATCGCCATTAGGCATTTTACTGTGCAAGTCACGGTTAGCGTGAAATAAATGAGTTTTTTTAACCTTGTTTAAAAATTCAATTTTTAACCTTAATTGCTCTGTATTTGTATCGTCGAGAAAAAAAATTTCATCCAAAGTGTGAAGATTTCTGAATTTTTCAAGATCAGTTTTGGATAAACCCGAAGCGTCGAGCACAAATGGCACAACAGCGTAAATTTTACTATCGGATATGAAGTGAATTAACTCGGATAAGGACTCCGCGCCTATAGCATGATCGACAAAAATAATGTCAGGAATAGTAGATGTTTGAGCAATACGGGTTAAGGCTGATATTGCTTTTTGCACATTTTCTACCGCGTAACCACCCTCAAATGCCTGAATGAGAATATCAATTTTTGAGGTATTATTACCAATATAAAAAAATTCTATTTGTCCGTTATTCCTTTTCTTCCTTTCAGGCTCGGCATTTATGGTAAAATGTTTATATGTTTTTGCTAAAGGAGACGGTGTAGATAAAGCATCCATTAAGGTAACATTAAGGTATTTAAGTGGTTGCTCTTATTAATATTAAATCATTTGATTTCTCCATTATAGCAGACTGCTTTCATGCAACTTTCTACTAACTGAGATAACATTATCAACTGATTTAACGAGTTCAATAGGGTTGAATGGTTTGGTAAAAAATTGCCTTACGCCCAACTCTTTACATTTTTGCTGCGTTTCCTTTTTATCAAGAGCAGATAGAACCATTACAGGAATGTTTCCATACATTCCACTAGCTGCCAGGTATTCAATTAATTCCCAGTCTTTCATATCAGGGAGGTTCGGATCTGCAATTATAAGGTCAGGTAAATTCCTTTTTGTGAGCCAGTTGATAGCAGAACAGCCGTCGGAAGCAGTAATCACCTGGTAATTTTTGCTAAAAACGGTCTGTAAAAGAAACCTGATAGCTTTACTATCATCGATTGCTAAAATTTTCTTTTTCATGTTTGAGTGATTAAGTTATTACACTTAATTTTTCATAAGGCTGCAATTGGAATGGCTCATCCTAAGTAAATTTATAAGTTAACACGTATCACAAGCACTATGGTAAATCGCTAGATAAATGGTAATATCAGGTTATAAGAAGGGTTTTTCAAAGCTGCTTCAGTACATATTTTTAAAATATGTATCAAGGCTTTTACAATTAAACCTGATTTTTCAAGGAATCAAAGAATATATCAAAATGAAATCCGGGTAAAAGTAATTAAAATAAACTAAATACCAAACATCTCTTGAATCAGATTGCAACTAATGCGTTTATGTTTTTTACTTCAGATTAAACTAACGTTCACAATTCAAAGATGTGCATTTTGTACATAACATCCTGTACCCTAAAAATAGTACTAATGTGGCATTCGTTATCAGGAGAGCAAAAAGTGACAGGCTTTCTTCCCGATAGCTGCTAGTGTGGGTGTCAAGCATAAAATGTCGTATGAATTGCTATCAGCTATCAGCAGTCAGCTATCAGGAGGAAAGCTTATTAGTTTTTGCTCTCCTGATACCTGATAGCCAAATAACCGTCATTGTATGCTTGACATTGCAGTAGCAATTTTATGTAAACACTATATTATCTGTCAATCATTCCTTCTCAGTGCAGGGTCACTCTTCCTGCTTTTTCCCATAGCACCGACTGTTTTTTTGTTATCATCCTGTACATGCCAAGGAGAACGGATACATTCATAAATAAAAAATAATAAGGTACGTACAAAAATTTATTTTTTACCCCACTAAAGGCCAGCACCCAACCAATAACAGCAGAAATATAAAAAATCACCTGTGCCAAAAAGAGGTACGTAAACAATCTACTTTCAGATATAATTATCAATAAGAAATTTGAAATAAATATCAGAAGCAGGCAAAAAGGGCAAAGCGCCCAGCGAAGAACCCTATGTGAAATGAATTGAAAAGAAAGTTTTGGATACCTGATAACATTAAATAAGGGCTTAAGCACTAGCATTGCCTGGAAAGCGCCCGCACTGATACGTATTTTTCTTTTTTGCTCCTCTTTCATGGATACAGAAGATGTTTCCATTGCATAAGCCCTTGGTTCGTACCTTATTATGTAGCCTTTTAAACATATGCGCAACGATGTTACAAAGTCTTCAATTACAGTATTTTCTTCAATAGCATCGTATAATGCTGTTCTCAAAGAGAATAATTCTCCGGCAGCACCCACAACTGAATAAAATGCTGAATCCATTTTTTTGATAAAGGATTCATATTTCCAATAGAGGCCCTCGCCGGAAGAAGTTGTAGTAACCTGAGATGTTTGCAAGATCTTTTTTTCTCCGGCCACCCCTCCTACTTTCGGATCGGCGTAGTGCTTTACAATTTCATTGATACAATCTTTATTGAGCAATGTATTTGCATCACAAAATATCACCACAGGTTCAGTAACCGTTTTCATTGCCCGGTTCATTGCAGCCGGTTTTCCTTTTCTTTCAGGCTGGTGCATCAATTTAAACTGACTGTATTTACTTATAATTTCAGGAGTTTGATCTGTAGAACCATCTGTGATAAAAATAACGGAAAGTTTTTGCCGGGGGTAATCCAGTTCAAGTGTATTCTTTATTTTTATAGAAATAAAATCTTCTTCATTATACGCAGGAATGATAAGGGCAACCGAAGGTTGGTAGGATGCGTCAACTTTGAAATCGTTACGAAACAGGAATTCTTTACATTTTACCAGGCAAAATAAAATAACTGCATATCCCAGATAACTATAAAAAACAATAAACAGGCAGGTCCAAAAAATTGCAGTTAATGCACTCATTAAAACGAGTTAGATGGCTTTTACCAGGGAGGACAAACCACTAAAAACAAATTACAGATGTTTTTATCCACAATTATAACTACTTAAAACAAGGATCTCGCACCTTTGCGAGGCGCAATGTTTGATATATTAACAATAATTGGATAGATTTGTGCAATTGTCTCTTAAGAAGCCTTTTCGCAATTAAAGAACTGGCTAAAGCTTGCCTCATTATTCTTAGAAAGCCACAATTCAACAACTATTGAATATACCTCATGGCACCATTTTTTCTTGGTCCCGTTCTCTGAAACCATTTAGAATCAAATTTATTGTATTTAAGATTATGAAAAAAGTTTTACTTGCCGCAATGATTTTGCTGGCGGTCATCCCTACTAATTCTTTTGCCCAGGCTGGAGTTTTCAATCCCAATGATGCGATTATAAATTACAATGCTGCAAATCCGCCCGCCACGCCAAGGCCCCCCCGTGCGGTCGGGACCGCGACCGCCGCGCTGCCCGCCGC
>CAXTDO010000190.1:0-8904 GCA_964242315.1 uncultured Flavihumibacter sp. | reverse complement strand
CTATTGCAGGAAACAAGCATCCTATGTGTTTCGGGGCGCCAGGTGCTGCAATGTGGCCTGAGGTATGGGATGAAGTGGGACCTTTATCAGAAATGGTGCTGAAGAAAGGAGTATCTACCTGGTTTGAAAATCATTTATTTTATATAAACAGGCGGGGTATTATTGAAGAAACTTATTTTACCTATTCTCACAGCCCTATTCAGGATGACTCCGGGCAAATCAATGGAGTTTTCTGTGTTTGTACCGAAACAACTCAAAATGTATTAAGCACAAGAAAGGTAGCTGAAAGCGAAAAGAATTTGCGAAACGTTGTTATGAAAGCCCCTGTAGGCATATGTATTATCCGGAATGACCCTCCTTTTGCTGATATAACAAATGATACTTTTCTGGAAGTTGTAGGCAAATCCCGAAAAGAATTTGAGGAGAAGCCCTTTTGGTCGGTTTTAGAAGAAGCGGCAGAATTTTATGCCCCCATTTTAAAAAATGTTTTTACAACAGGTATTGGTTTCTACGGCAAAGAACATGAGGTAACTTTAAACAGAAATGGGAAACAAGAAACTATTTTTGTTGATTTCGTTTATGAACCGATCAAAGAAGCAGATAACTCAGTGATAGGAGTAATGAATCTTGTTATAAATGTAACAGACAAAGTGAAAGCAAGAACAAGTATTGAAGAAGTAAACCAGCAATTAGAAAAGTCAAACGCAGAACTGAAGCAATTTGCTTATATCGCTTCGCATGATCTTCAGGAACCGCTGCGTAAATTAACTAACTATACGATGATGCTGGAACAAAGCCTGCATCCGATTAATGAAATTTCTCAACGATATATTAATAAAATAAATGCAGCTTCTACGAGGATGTTGAATTTAATAAAAGATCTCTTAACGTTTTCCCACCTGTCCAAAGAAATTGACGTATTTGAAGAAGTAAACCTGTCTAAGGTCATGGATGAGGTAATGATAGATTTTGAATTATTAATAGAACAGAAGTCTGCTGCTATAAATTACGATTTACCCATTATAGAAGCTATTCCTTTACAGATGTTTCAATTATTAAGTAACCTTATCTCTAATTCTTTGAAGTACCGGCGAAAAACTGTAAATCCGGTTATTGAAATATCTTACAAACATCTTACGGCCGAAGAAGTGAAAGAATACCAAATGCTTCCTCCCGGAATTAAATATTTACAAATTCAATTTCGTGATAATGGGATTGGATTTGATCAGGAAAATGCGAATCAGATTTTTGTTATTTTTCAACGGCTTCATATTAAAACTGAATACTCCGGAACAGGTATCGGATTGGCAATGTGTAAAAAGATTGTCGAAAACCATCATGGTTATATTTTTGCTACATCTGTAAAAGATTGCGGTTCGGTTTTCAATATAATCATTCCGGAAAAACAGTAAGCCAGGCAGTATAGCAAAACGACACACCTGTCTATAATTAATTAAACCTGCGTAAATGCAGTTATCTCAACTTCCTTTCCTGCCAGTTTAATTTTCATCCTTTCCAAAAGATCTATGATAGCCAGATTTATATCCTGCTTCGCCTGGTTAAAAATGTCCATGGCAATAGCGCCGGTGAAGTACTCTACCTGAATTACATAGCTGTTTTTGCTGATATCACTCAACACCACACTATGGTTTTCTATATTACCATTTCCTGCCACTATGCTTTTAATATCGGCAATTACCTGGTTAAGTGTTTCGTAAGATGTGGCGGCGCTTAATTCAAGAGTAAGAAAGCCCCTTCTTTGTGTTCGCAGTGTAAGATTATCCACAATGGTATCAACCATTTGCTTGTTAGGAACAGTAACATATGTTTTTTGATCGGTGCGGATACGGGTGCTGCGTAACCCTATTCTTTCCACTGTTCCGGTTATGTTTTGAACTTTTACTATATCGCCGGGATAAAAAGGCTTATCAAAAAAGATAATGAATGAAGCAATCAGGTTTTCAAGACTTTCTCTTGCAGATAATGCAATAGCAGCACCGGCTATACCAAAGCCGGTTAGTAAGGGAAATATATCTTTATAAAAAGTAAATCTTATTACCAGCAGCACACCAATAAGAAAAATAATAACTTTAAAAAAGTCTTTGAAAAAAACAACGATCTGGTTGTCCGATACATTATGCGTAAGCTGTGTTTTCTGCTCCAGTATCAATGCCACCACATCAATAAATCTTAATAACAACCATATAAAAGCTGTAATAATAATTCCATTGCCAGCCGAGTCAACCACCTGTTTAAATGGAATGCGGTGAATTTTAAAATCAAGAACAGCAGGAAAATTTAATTTATCCAGCGCAAGAAAAACTACCAGCATAATAAGGAAAACATGAATAGGGCCCTTTATCAGTTTTACAAAAGGTTCTTTACCGATCTGCCAGGAGGTTCTGTGAAACAATTTATAAAACAGGTTGGCAATGTAGGTAGAGAGATAGCGCTTTAAAATAAATATTGCTACAATTGTTGCAAGTAAGATAAGATAATCCAGTACGGTGTTATTTAAAAAAACCCTTTGCAAGAATGATTGCATAGTATGTTATACGGTGTTGAATGAAAGCAAAAATAAAGTTTAAAAAGCATACACTCTTATAACACCATCTTTGAGGCAGTATAAATTATTAAGGGATACTCTCATTTTAACCACTCCCAAAAGTATACTATCCAATACCTGTTCCTTCAATGAAATAGTGCCAGGCTGGTATTGCTCAATAGTTGTTTTCTTTCTTCCGAATACCTTGCCATCTAGTACCTGAAAATCCTGCCATTGTAATAAAGCCACTTTATTTCGAAGCGTTCCAAAGTAGTCGAACATATATAATCCCTTCTCAGGATCGTAGAGATATACCATTTTGTCCTGATCAATAATACTTACCGGAGCGGGAACGGCATCCATAAACAACCGGAAGTCGGCAGACTGATCTATGATGTTGCCTTCATCATTAAGCTTTTTTAACTTAGCTTCCTGTTCGTCGTAAAGCCAGATACCGTTGTCGTAAGATTGACTGATAGCGCTGACCTGGAATATATTCGTCTTACGCAGATTAATCGTGCTGCGTATATTTAAAAACCTGTCAAGGGCAACAACATTACCATAGTCTTTATAGAACAATAATATCTTTAACGGATTTGTAGCATCAATGGAAGACACTTTACCATACTGCCTTACATCATTAAAAATACCCAATGAATCTCCCTTAAGATTTATTTTCTTTAACTGGTTATTGCGATTGATAATATAAATATTCCCAAGGTTATCAGTGGTAAAATCAACAATGTCACCTTTAATAGTTGTTACCAGTTTAGGTTGATCCTGCCGGGCCGATGAAGCCATCATTACAAACATACCCAATATGATTGCTGCTAACTTTTTCAAGAATTAAAGTATTTAAGTTCCAGCTTTTCTCCATCGAAAACGGCATAGCTGTTATAGATAATCCAGTCGCCTAAGTTAACATACTGGCTTGTTGCGTTTAATTTAAGCTGGTAAGGTAAATGGCGATGGCCGTATATAAAATAATCAACCTGTTGTTGTTGCAGTATTTGCCTGGAATATATGATCAGCCATTCTTTATCTTCCCCCAAAAAATGTTTGTCTTCACTACCCGTTGCCTGCCGGCTTTTTCTGCTGAAATAATTAGCTATGCCCATTCCCAGTGATGGATGTAAAAAACCAAAGAGCCACTGGCATAATTTATTACGAAAAATTTTTTTTATGAATTTATAACCTTTATCTCCGGGACCTAAACCATCACCATGTGCTACAAAAAACTTCTTTTCGTTGAATACAAATTCTTTTGGTTCATAGTAAACAGGAATGTTCAGTTCCTTTTGAAAGTAATCATGCATCCACATATCATGGTTTCCAACAAAGAATGAAACCGGTATGCCGCTATCGGTTATTTCGGCAAGCTTTCCCATGATACGGGTATAACCCTTTGGCACAACCGTTTTATATTCATACCAGAAATCAAACATATCGCCTACAATAAAAATATGAGCGGCGTCATGCTGCGCCTGATTAAGGAAGGTAACAATACGCTTTTCTCTCACCAGGCTTTTTTCATAATCCGGGGCACCAAGATGAAAATCAGAAATGAAGTATATTTTTTTGCCGGGGGCGAGGGTCATGAAAAAATTATTGACAAATGTAACTTTGATTTAGCTGATTTAATGATGGACTATGATCTTTTCTAAATCATAGCTCATCATTAAATCAGCTAAATCAAAGTTCAGACAGCTACAGGCTCATCAACCAGAAACACATACACTTCTTTAGGTCCATGCACACCCACTACCAAAGTCTTTTCAATATCAGCAGTACGGCTGGGGCCAGATGCAAACGTTATAAGTGAGGGAAGTGCGTCAACGTATTTGTCTTTTATATTTTGAAGCGCATCTCTTAAATCATATACCAACTGATTACTATAAGCGATACAGATATGAACAGGCGCATATACGCTTGCAGTACGGCCGTTTGCCTGTGCTGCGCTCATAACAACAGTTCCGGTTCTGGCTACCAGCGATTCGCATGAGGTGATGCTTACGTCGCAGTCTTTTAATGTTTGTTCCGGATCAAGTGAAAACGATCCTATAGTAAAAAGCTTTTGCAGGTTCTTTTCAGTACAATATACTTTAGTCCATTGATTAGCTTTTAGAAGATGCAAAAGCCTGGCAATCATTTCCGGTTCGTCCATACAAAACACAAACTTTCCCTGTAGTTTACTGAACTCTTCTGCAAATTGCACATCCAGCTCAACAGATTGAGGATTGAAGACCATGCTGTTGCCTTCGCTTAGGGGAAAAGGAATAGGCGTTGATTCACTCAACGCCTTCCGTATTTTTTTTAAGATATTTTCTTTCGGGTTAGAAACATTCATGAAGAATCAGTTCAGGTTTAAGGTTGATTCAACAAATAGAACGTTGAATGTACGCTTAGCTCAATGAATGATTGGTTGCATTACTATCATAGGGAGGAACTCCTTCGCTTATAATACCATGATCTGTGTGATTGGTTGCCTCGTCTTCATCACTTACATCCAATGTTTTCTTTTCTTCGTAAGGGCGTTTTCCTATCAGTGCTTCCACATCACTCTGGAATAATACTTCCCTGGTTAATAAGGCTTCGGCAAGCATATGAACCTGTTGCGTTTTTTCAGTTAACAGGCTTTTAGTGCTGGTATAGGCTTTATCAATCAGTTTTCTAACTTCTTCGTCTATCAATTTAGAAGTTTCTTCAGAGTAAGGTTTTGTAAATGAGTTCTCTGCGGCAGGATCGTAAAAACTTACGTTGCCTACTTTGTCATTCATTCCATAAACCGTTACCATTGCATAAGCCATTCTGGTAATCTGCTGAAGATCGTTTTGTGCGCCGGTAGAAATCTTATTAAAATTTAATTCTTCACTTGCACGGCCACCGAGGCTCATGCATATCTGGTCGAACAATTGGTCGGTATTATACAGGTATTGCTCTTTTGGAGTATACTGGGCATAACCTAAAGCTGCAACACCCCTAGGAACGATCGTTACTTTTAATAAAGGGTAAGCATGTTCAAGATACCAGCCACAAATTGCATGTCCGGCTTCATGGTAGGCAATGATTTTCTTTTCTTCCGGAGAGATGATTTTATTTTTCTTTTCAAGTCCACCGATCACGCGGTCTACAGCGTCCTGAAAGTCTTCCATCTCCACATGTTCTTTACCTTTCCTTGCCGCAATTAAAGCGGCTTCATTGCAAATATTGGCAATATCGGCGCCTGCAAAACCCGGGGTCTGCTCAGCTAGTTTATGTATATCAACCTTGGTGGAAATTTTAATGGGTTTAAGGTGCACTTTAAAGATGTGCTCGCGTCCTTTGAGGTCTGGCTTATCGATAGATATCTGGCGGTCGAAACGACCCGGACGTAACAAAGCTGTATCCAGTACATCAGGCCGGTTGGTTGCAGCAAGAACAATAATTCCGGTTTCACCGCTAAAGCCATCCATTTCAACCAGTAACTGGTTCAAAGTGCTTTCGCGCTCGTCGTTGCTCATTATTGCATTCTTTCCCCTGGCGCGTCCGATTGCATCTATTTCATCAATAAAAATAATACAAGGCGACTTTTCACGGGCTTGTTTAAACAGATCACGCACCCTGCTTGCACCAACACCTACGAATAATTCAACAAAGTCTGAACCACTCATGCTGAAAAAGGGCACCTGTGCTTCACCAGCCATGGCCTTGGCAAGGAGCGTTTTACCGGTACCGGGGGGTCCGATCAGTAATGCTCCTTTCGGAATTTTACCACCCAGCGCTGTATATTTTTTAGGGTTTTTAAGAAAATCCACAATTTCCATTACTTCCACTTTCGCTTCATCTAATCCGGCAACATCGTTGAAAGTGATGGTAACCTTGGTACCTTTATCAAAAAGGGTAGCTTTAGATTTGCCTATGTTAAAAATACCTCCCGGACCAGCGCCACCTCCGGCACCTCCACCCATTTTACGCATTAACAGAACCCAGATAAGAACCAGTATTAAAATTGGCAATAGGAAATTCAGAACTGTAGGCAGCCAATCGGCTTCCTTTTTTGAGTAGGTAGTAACTTCCTGAACAGAAGGATTTTTTGTGTAGAATTCTCTCAGCTCCTTTTCAAATTCATCAGCCTTGGTAACGGAAAACTGAAATTGAGGGCCTTTGTCATTTGTTTTGGATGACCAGGGATTATTTGTTCTGGTGAGTAAAGTTTTATAGTAAGGTTTTGTAAGAAGGCTGTCTTTCTTTATAGTTACTTTAACCAGGTCTTTGTTAGTGATGATGTCAACTTGTTGCACATCGCCTCCTACCAACATAGTGTTTGTAAAGTCTTGCTTTGATATTTCTTTTGCGTCGGGAGTATATGATCCAAATAAATTGAAAGCTACCAGGATAGCGGCAATTGCACCCCAGACCCAATATATGCTAAAGCGGGGACCTTTCTTGGGATTATTACCATCCTCTCTGGGCCTGTTTAATCTTGAAAAACCCCCTCTCTCATTCTGTTTCGTATCTTCTTGTGGCATATTAAGAACTTTTCCTTGTTTTATATTTAATAAAAATCCGGGTAAATTGTTTAAATATTTACCAGAACAGTAGTTAATTTATAACGAAATACTTGATAAAAGTATTACAATAACAACCTCTCGCCTTATTGTTGTAGTTTATATAGTGCAGTTAATCATCATTATGCGGTAACTGTGGGGCATCACTCCACATATCTTCAAGCCTGTAAAATGTTCGTGGTTCTGGTAGCATAACATGAACAACAACATTTACATAATCTATAAGCACCCATTGTGCCGATTGCTGGCCTTCATGCTTGTAAGGGTTTTCGCCACAAACCTCGCTAACTTTTTCTTCAATAAAATTTGCAATAGCTTTCACCTGTGTGCTACTACCTGCAGAACATATTATAAAAAAATCAGATACCGCTTCCGGTATTTTCCTTAAATCCAAAGAGATAATACTATCTCCCTTTTTTTCCTGGATAGCCTGGATAATCGTTTTAAAAATCTTTGAATTTCTGTTTAATCTGGTTAAACGCTGGTGATCACGTGTAGCCAACATTGTCAATTGTTCCAATAATCAAATCGTTTTAATATAATAATTAGGTTGGTAAAAGTCTGGAACCCGTCGCATGGAATTACTATAACTGAATATATGTTTCAATATTAAAAGTTCCTCTTAAACAAAATACTTTTACCACTTAAAGAATCCTATTTTCGTTCCAATCAAAAGTACTAATCTTTTATCATTCCCGCCGCATGTATCCGATAGGCAATTCATTCACTATACTTGAGTCGGTTGACAGTACCAACAACTATGCCATGGGAAAGGTTCATGCGGGATTGGCGAAACATGGAGATACTTACTTTTCTATGAGTCAAACAGCAGGCAAAGGACAGCGAGGAAAAACGTGGAATTCAGGTACAGGTGAAAATATCGCCTTAAGCTGCATTTTGCAACCCCAGTTGTTTCCTTTTACAAATCAATTCATGTTGAGCATACTTATAGCGTTAAGCTGTTATGATTTCGTTAATAATTACACTCTTTCTGATACTGCTATCAAATGGCCCAACGATATCTATTGGCGTGACAGAAAGGCAGGAGGTATTTTAATTGAGAATCGCTTTCAGGGCCCTGACTGGCAGTATGCTGTAACAGGCATTGGGCTTAATGTTAACCAAACATCGTTTCCTACAGGGCTTGCCAATCCGGTCTCATTAAAGCAAATAACAGGAACCACTTATGATATTATAAAGCTTGCCCGGGAATTATGTGGTTACATTCAAAAAAGGCTTGAACCGATTAATCCTGAAACGTTGCTTGCAGAGTATAACAGCCATCTTTATAAAAACGGTGAAAAAGTAATCTTAAAAAAAAATGATGTAGTTTTTGAAACGTTCATTAAAGGCGTTAATTCAAAAGGCCAGTTAGTAACGTATCACAAAAAAGAAGAATTATTTAACTGGGGCGAATTAGAATGGATTAAATAAATACCTCATCGCTGTTGACATTGTTATCATTTTCAGCTTCCCTGGCTTCCACTTCGTACTTATTGTTTTGGTAGCCATTTTTCATACTTTCCCAAAGGTATTTTATAATAAATGTCAGGTACCCATGTTGCTGAAACTGTTTAATATGAGCCAGTTCGTGGCTAACCCAGCAGGAGTTGTTAAGAAACGCTTCTCTAGTGGTATTGTGAAGATGGATTGTTTTTCCTACAACAATCGCAACACTTGATGCCCGAAGTTTTTTTGCCGCAAGCTTTGCAATAAAAGAATTCTCTTTAATATAACATTTCACCATTCTAAATTACGAAGATCAGTGAACGTTAATAAACTGGCACGTATCTTTATCATTCTCATTCAAAC